>CALIIP010000208.1 GCA_938018045.1 uncultured Flavobacteriaceae bacterium | reverse complement strand
TCCAACTTCTAAAAAAGCAGAGGCTAGTATTGATAAAATAATGGCTGGACCATCTGTTGATGATTACTTTAGTTCTGCAAAGTATTTTTATGATAATGATAAAGATTTAAAGAAGGCTAAAGAATGGATTGAAACTGCAGTTGCACTTAGAAAAGAGCCTGCTTTTTGGCATATCAGATTACAATCTCTAATTTACGCTAAATTAGGAGATAAAAAAGAAGCTATCGAAGCAGCAAAAAAATCATTAGAATTAGCTACCAAAAGAGGAAATGCTGATTATGTAAAAATGAACAAAGAGTCTATTGCAGAATGGATGAAATAAAAATTAGTTAATTTTTTAAATTCAACTCATTATGAAAACAAAAATATTAGTATTATTTACACTTGTTAGTTTTATTTCTTACGGACAAAAAAGTCCAGCAGAAAAAGCGCAAGGAAAAGTAAACGGAACAGAAATCACAGTTGAATACAGTTCTCCAAGAGTCAAAGGAAGAGTTGTTTTTGGTGAGTTAGTGCCTTATGGCGAAGTTTGGCGAGCAGGAGCAAATAAAAATACAACTATTAAATTTTCTAATGATGTAGAGATCAACGGTCAAAAATTGGCAGCAGGAAAATATAGTTTCTTTATTATTCCTAACACCAATAGAGGATGGGAAGCGATATTCAATAAAAAAACTGATGGTTGGGGCTCATATTCTTATAAAGAATCAAATGATGCGTTAAAATTTGTAATGAAAGTTCAAGATAACGAAACGCCTCAAGAAGAATTATTATACAAAATCACTGACAAAGGAATTATGTTTTCTTGGAGTGATAAAACTTTTACGATGCGAGTTAAATAATAATTTAAATATTCTATTAAAAAAGGCTGCAATTAGTAATTGCAGCCTTTTTTATTTCTTAACCTAAACGCATCCGCATATTTAAAAGATGACCTTTAAATCCTGCTTTTTCATATGCTCTTATTGCTCCAGGATTATCTACATATACATCTAGTCTTACCTCTTCAATTCCTTGAGAGATTATCCATAAATTTAAAGCATCTATAATTAATTTATTCACACCTTTACCTCTACTGTTTTCTTTCACAAACATAAATCCTAAATACGCATATGTATTGTGTTTCAAATATGGTTTTCCGCTTTCAATTCTAGCATAACCAGAACCTACTATTTCATTGTCAATTTCGGCAACGGCAACAAACACATCATTAGATGTAATCATTGCTTCAAGATCATAATAATTAATTTTTTCATCCTTTAAAGTAGTGTCAAAAGGACGTTCAAAGTTGATAATACCTTGTTCAAAATCTAAGAGTACATCTAAATCTTTTAGTAAAGCTTTTCTAGTTGTTACCTTCATTGCTTGGAGTTTTTATAAACAGTTGCAATACTATTGCAATGCCCATAACAGTAGCACAACCTAGAAGATTGAGCGTTAAGTATGGTAATAGATCTAAATACCAAACCAAGATTATAATTGCTTGTGTAATTAATGCAGCAATAAAAACAGCATTTCCTTTCACAAATTTTACGAAGAATGCCAACAAGAAAATTCCCAAGATATTTCCGTAGAAAATAGATCCAATTATATTTACCATTTCTATTAAATTCTCAAATAGATTGGCGACACTGGCGATTGATATGGCCAGAATTCCCCAACCAAGCGTAAACCATTTAGAAGCCTTTACGTAATGTAATTCGCTTTTTTCTTCTCTTATATTGCGCTTGTATAAATCTATTGCTGTAGTGCTCGCTAATGCGTTTAATTCTGATGCTGTTGATGACATTGCTGCTGATAAGATCACTGCCAATAACAATCCAATTAATCCTCTAGGAAGATTGTTTAAAATGAAATGAATAAACACATAATCCTTATCATTAGATTCAATTTTTTCGATTGATGTAGCGTCAATCTTTTTAATAATTTCTCTTGCTTGTTCCTTTAACGCTAAATCTCTTTCGTTTAAAGAAACGATTGCTGCTTTTTCTTCTTTCTGAAAACCATCAGTAAAAATTATTTTTTTAGCATTTTCAATTTCGATATGCTCATCTTGTAATTGTTGATATTGAGTTGCATATGGAGAATTTAAAATTGCTTCATTTGCCTTCGGATTAAAATTTAATGGAGAAGCATTGAATTGATAAAACACAAAGACCATGACTCCAACTAACAGAATAAAAAATTGCATTGGCACTTTTAGCAATCCGTTAAAAATTAATCCTAACTGACTTTCTCTTACCGATTTTCCTGACAAATAACGTTGTACTTGACTTTGATCTGTACCAAAATAGGAAAGCATTAAGAATGTACCTCCAAGAATACCTGTCCAAACGGTATATCTATTATTCAAATCAAATGAAAAGTCTAAAACTTCCATTTTATCACTTGCGCCAGCAATTTCTAGTGCTTTTGTAAAGGTAATATCTGCTGGAAGTTTATTCATAATCATAAAAAACGCTATAAACATTCCTATAAAAATGATAACCATTTGTTGCTTTTGAGTAACATTTACTGCCTTTGTTCCACCAGAAACTGTGTAAATAATTACTAAAAAACCGATGATAATATTAAGCGTTAATAAATCCCAACCTAAAATTGTAGAAAGTATAATTGCTGGTGCAAAAATTGTAATTCCTGCAGCCAAACCTCTCTGAATCAAAAATAAAATTGCGGCTAGACTTCTGGTTTTTAAATCAAATCTTCCTTCCAAAAATTCATATGCAGTATAGACTTTTAGTTTGTGATAAATGGGCACGAAAACCAAGCAAATAATCACCATTGCAATTGGCAACCCAAAATACAATTGCACAAATCCCATTCCGCTATGAAACGCTTGTCCTGGAGTAGATAAAAAGGTAATTGCACTTGCCTGTGTTGCCATAACAGACAAACCAATTGTCCACCATTTACTATCATTTCCACCTTTAATATAATCCTGAACGTTGGAATTTTTTCTTGTGATATACGTTCCGTAAATAACTATAAATAAAAGAGTTGCAATTATTATTGTCCAATCTATTATATGCAATTTGCTTTCAATTTCCATAGATTAAACTGTAAAATAATTAGTGATAAAATAGAATCCTAAAATGTAAATTGCATTTGCTACCAAAACAATTGTGTACTCTTTTTTCCAAGTATATTTCTCTTGTCCGTCCATTATATAATATTTGCCATTCCTGCGAAGGCAGGAATCTATTTATTAATTTAATTATTCTTTCCAACCGATAATAAGTTGGTAAACAATCTATATGCTCCAGGAACTCCTGCAGGCAATTCTCTAAAGAAACTTAGTCCTGTATAAATAAAATGACCATCACCATATTTAGCAACCAATAAACTTCCGTTTTCGGCAGTTTTTCCTTTATCATTCATAGATAAAATTGCTGTAAATTCAGGACTCCATTCTACGGGAAAATACAATCCTCTTTCTTGTACCCAACCTTCAAAATCTTTTTGAGTTATCTTATTTGGATAATTCATTACTTCATGATTTTGAGCAATAAAACGAACTTCAGAAAATTCATCAGTAACACGACCTCTTGCTATTTTCATAGGAATAGGAGAAATTTTATCAACTTTTAAACGATGACTTGTATTGTATTGAACTAGCATTGTACCTCCATTTTTTACATATTCATGCAAAGCCTCTTGATAGTATTTAGAATTATCATTGGTATTATAAGCACGAATACCAAGAATAACAGCATCAAAGTTTTTTAACTTTTCTAAAGTAATATCTTTTTCATTCAACTCAACAACCGTATAACCAACTTGACGCAAACTTTCTGGAATTTCGTCTCCAGCACCTTGTATATAACCTATCAGCTGACCTTTGCGCTTGATATCTAATTTCACGATTTTACTTTTTGAAGGCATCAAAACAGATTGAAATGGTATATGATCATAATCAATTTCTATCAACTCATCAGAATATGTTTTTCCATCAATAGTTACTATTGGAGAAATACTCCCTTCACTTTGATTTTTTGGCGGAGTAACCGTAAAAGTAAATGATTGCTGTGCTCCTTTTTGCTTTATTGCTACATCATATTTTTCTGGACTAGCACTCCAACCTTTTGGAATAGATAATTTAAC
>CALIIP010000207.1 GCA_938018045.1 uncultured Flavobacteriaceae bacterium | reverse complement strand
CCACCACCACACGCATCAGGTGTAGCAGTAAAGGTTGATAAGTTTGAAGTTCCACTAATTTCACAACCACCAGTCAATCCATTTGTAAATGCTATCGTACTTGGTGCAGGTATTGCTCCACATGCTACGGTAATATCAGCAGGTGTTGTCATCGTTGGTAAATCCGCTTCACTTACTGTGATTAATCTAGATACAGAAGCAACTGTTCTTCCACACTCATCTGTTGCTGTCCATATTTCAATTACACCACCTCCACACGCATCAGGTGTAGCAGTAAAAGTTGATGGATTTGATGTTCCTGCTATTAAACATCCGCCTGTCAATCCATTACTAAATGCTATCGTACTTGCTGCTGGTAAAGCGCCACATGCAACTGTAATATCAGCAAGTGCTGTCATTGTTGGTAAGGCTGGAGGTAAAACGGTAATAGAATTTGAAATTATATCAGTACTACAACCTGCTAGAGCAACATCAGGATCAGTAACACGTAATGCTACCTCATAAGTTCCGCCACATATAGCAAATGTATTCTGTGGAGTTTCTCCCGTATCTTCTACATTAAAAGTAGTTCCGTCATAACTATAATCCCATTCATAAGTTAAGTTATCTGCACCTGCAGTGTCAATTGATGTACTACCATCAAAATCTACAGTTAAACCACATGTTGCATCTGGTGTTGCTGTAAATGCTGCTGTAGGACTTGCAAAAAAGTCTAATTCTATATCAATAAATACCTTTACCTTCTGATCAAAACAAGTAGTTCCACTTGGTCCCAAAGGAATTTCAACTGTTAGTCTAAAAATATATGTTCCTGCAGTAGTTACTGTTGCATTGGTGTCTAAAGCAGTAGGAGTAGAAAAAGTAACTCCAGGAGTTCCTGTTATTTCAGTCCAGGCAAAAACTACATCACTTTCAGTTACATTAGTAGGAAGACCTGATAATGTAGCGTCAATTATAGCAGTATCCATACAAACATCATTTCCATCACCTCCAGCCACAACGTTTATATCTGGTACAATTCTTGGCGTTCCTCCTTGTGCTACTAATTGATCAAAAGTATAACATGCATTTCCTCCACTACAAACTGCAAACTTAACATCAGTACTAGGATCATCAATATCTATAAAACGAATTTGTGTGTTATTACTACATGGGCTATCACCCTGAATTGCTACAGGATTTGCAGATGTAGATGTGTTTTCAATAATAATAGCTGTACTACCATATAATGTAAGTATCTTATTACCGTTAAAATTTATACTCCCTCCATCTGCTATTGTTATAGTAGTTATATGGATTGGAATAGTTGTATCTGCATTGATATTAACAGTAAAACCATCCGGTATGATAACGCTACCGTCACAAAGTACTTGATTCGCATTTAACCAAACAACAAAATCATCAACATTTATTTCTTGGTCTACACCAGTTGCTGCGACATCTAAAGTACATTGTGAATTTGCAGAGGAAAACCCAGCAAACATAAATAGGAATAATAGAATAAATGATTTTCTTTGAATTTTTTTAATTGAATTTAAAATTCCAAAATTTTTAATCGTGTCGTTATTTTTCATAATACCCGCAATTTAATTTTATAAAAAAAGCTACCCCTTATATGTGGGAGATAAAGCAATAGCGTCAGTATGAGAATTTATCTCAAAAAATAATTATTGTGTGTGTGTGTGTTCGTGGGGGTAATATCAAAAATGAACGTGGGGCTTTAAATAAAAAGTGAAATCTTGTATTGTTTTGAAACATTACAATTTCGATACAAACTTAGACAATTATATTGTTTCGGTATATAAATTTATATGTAAGTATTAAAAAAATTAACAAATGGTAACATATTCTAAATGAATGGATACATTTTTACTTTTTCACAAAACTTAATTCAAAAACGACTATTATATCAAGTGTTTTAACAAAAAACTGTATTTTTGTAGTTCAATTTATAAGACTATTATATGAGTACATACGATGTTACTGTTATTGGTTCTGGTCCAGGAGGTTATGTTGCTGCAATACGCTGTGCACAACTTGGATTAAAAACTGCTATCATAGAAAAATACAACACTTTAGGAGGAACATGCCTTAATGTAGGTTGTATCCCTTCAAAAGCATTATTAGATTCTTCGCATCATTATCACGATGCAGTGAATCACTTTGAAAAACATGGTATAGAAACTACTGGTGTTAAAGTGAATTTTAAACAAATGATTGATCGCAAAGCAGAAGTTGTTGCACAAACATCTGGAGGAATTAACTTTCTAATGGATAAAAACAACATTACTGTATATCAAGGGTTTGGGAGTTTTAAAGACGCAACACATATAAATATAGCATCCGAAGGAAAAACGGAAACAATTGAATCTAAGCATACAATCATTGCTACAGGTTCTAAACCTGGAAGTTTGCCGTTTATAGAATTAGACAAAAAACATATCATTACCTCAACCGAAGCATTGTCTTTAAAAGAGATTCCAAAACATTTAGTTGTTATTGGTGGTGGAGTTATTGGCCTAGAATTAGGACAAGTATATAGTAGATTAGGTTCACAAGTATCGGTAATTGAATACATGCCTAAGATTATTCCTACGATGGATGCAATGCTATCTAAAGAATTACAAAAATCACTGAAAAAACAAGGGATTAAATTTTTTACAAGTCACAAGGTAACTGCTGTAAATAAGAACGGAAATGAAATTGTTGTATCTGCTGATGATAAAAAAGGAAATCCTGTTGAGTTTAAAGGTGATTATTGCTTGGTTTCTGTTGGAAGAAGACCATATACAGATAAATTAGGTTTAGAAAATGTAGGCGTAAAAGTTACCGAAAGAGGACAAGTTGAAACAAACGAACATTTACAAACTAATATTTCGAATATTTATGCAATTGGAGATGTTATAAAAGGTGCAATGTTAGCACATAAAGCCGAAGAAGAAGGTTCAATGGTTGCAGAGATTATTGCAGGTCAAAAACCTCATATCGATTATAATTTGATTCCAGGAGTTGTTTATACATGGCCAGAAGTTGCGGCTGTTGGTAAAACTGAAGAAGAATTAAAAGAAGCAGGTGTAAACTATAAAGTTGGAAGTTTCCCTATGCGTGCTTTAGGGCGTGCACGTGCTAGTATGGATATTGACGGACAAGTAAAAGTATTGGCTCATGCAGATACAGATGAAATTCTTGGAATGCATATGATTGGCGCTCGTGCTGCAGATATGATTGCAGAAGCAGTAATTGCAATGGAATTCAGAGCATCTTCAGAAGATGTAGCTCGAAGTTCTCATGCGCATCCAACATACACAGAGGCTATTAAAGAAGCGTGTTTGGCAGTTGCAAATAGAGCAATACATAGTTAAATTAAAAAACAATAGTAGAATATACATTAAAAGTCCTTTCTCTTTGAAGGGACTTTTTTATTTTTGTTTCTGAATGAGAACTTCAAAAAAGATTACTCTTACTGATATTAAAAAGTTTAAAGCCAACATTTTGGCTTGGGCACAACAGTTTGATAAGGTTGTTTGGTTAGATTCTAATGATGCTACTACCTCTAATTTTGATAGTCTTATTGCGGTTGATGTGTATTCTGAAATTAAATGTGACACTAATAATTCTTTTGAAAAACTAAAAGAATATCAGCAAACAACAAATGATTTTATCTTTGGATATTTAGGATATGATTTGAAAAATGATGTAGAAAAATTACATTCTAATAATTTTGACGGACTCCATTTTCCTGACCTATATTTTTTTCAACCAAAAAAACTATTTTTTATCAGCGGAAACACTTTAGAAATAAAATATTTAGACAATTACAAAGGCGAAATAACTTCTGATTTAGAGGAAATACGTCATTACGATGAGGAACGACGAAGTAATCTCAGCACAGACCAAATCAAAATAAAATTACGGATTCACAAAGATGAATACTTCAGTAAAATCAATAAGATTTTAGCACATATTCATCGCGGAAATATCTACGAAGTAAGTTTTTGCCAAGAATTTTTTGCTGAAAACTCGACTATAAATCCATTAAAAGTTTATCAAGAATTAAATACAATTTCTTCTTCTCCGTTTGCGACTTTTTTAAAGTTAGATGATAAATTCTTACTCTCTGCTTCTCCTGAGCGTTTCTTAAAGCGTACAGCAAATACTGTTATTTCGCAACCTATAAAAGGAACTATAAAACGAGGTGAAAATCCATCAGAAGATAAAAAACTCATCGCACAACTTGAAAACGACAAAAAAGAACGTGCAGAAAATATTATGATTGTTGATTTGGTAAGAAATGACCTTTCTAAAACAGCAATAAAAGGTAGTGTGCAAGTTAGTGAACTTTGCAAAGTTTATACTTTTAAACAATTACATCAATTGATTTCTACTGTAGTTTCTGAAGTGAAAACCGAAACAAATTCGGTTGATATTATCAAGTCTTTATTTCCTATGGGAAGTATGACTGGAGCACCAAAAATAGCAGCGATGAAGATTATTGAAGACCTCGAAGAAACAAAAAGAAGTTTGTATTCTGGTGCTGTTGGTTATTTTTCTCCGAGAGGAGATTTTGACTTTAATGTTGTCATCCGAAGTATTTTATACAATCGATCCGAAAAATATATTTCTTACTCTGTTGGTGGCGCTATTACGGCAAAATCTATTCCTGAAAAAGAATATGAAGAGTGCTTACTCAAAGCAAAAGCAATGCGAGAAGTTTTATTAAATTCAAAGTAGTATATTTATAAACTAATATCTCATTAATGACACATCAAACATTCAATTTCAACCTTCATAACACCAAATTTTTTGGTCAATACTGGAAATCTAAACAACCTAAAACAGCCGTTTTACTCGTTCACGGAATGGGAGAACACTCAAGTAGATACGAAGATTTTGTTGTTGCAAAATTGGTTGAACAAGACATTTCAGTCATTACTTTTGACCATTTCGGGCATGGGAAAACGGAAGGCAAACGCGGACACAATCCCAGTTTTGAGGCCGTTTTAGACAGTGTTTCAAAGATGTTAGAAAAATCAAAAGAAGTCTTTGGAGACATTCCTACATTTTTATACGGTCATAGTATGGGCGGAAATGTTGTCCTCAATTATGCGCTACGCAGAACATCAAAAATTAAAGGAGTTATAGCAACAAGTCCGTTTTTAAAATTGGCTTTTCAACCACCAAAAATAAAATTATCTGTCGGGAAATTATTACAAAGAATTGCACCTTCGATTACGATGGGAAATGAACTTGATCCAACAAATATTTCTCGTGACAAAAATGAAGTTCAGAAATATATTGATGACCCTTTGGTTCACAGTAAAATAAGTCCAAACTTTTCTATCACTTTTATTGAAACTGGGAAATGGGCGCTGGACAATGCTAAAAACTTAGCAATTCCTACAGCAATTTTTCACGGAACTGGCGACAAAATTATTGACCATAAAGCATCAGAAGAATTTGCTAATAAAACCGACAAAGCAACCATAAAACTATACGAAGGAGGCTACCATGAATTGCATAACGACTTGTGTAAAGAAGATTTTATTGCTGATATTATAAGTTGGATAAACAACGCTTGATTTCTATTGACTATCTTTGTTTAAAATTAAAAATAGTTGCTAAAAGGCTTTCAACAACATATCACCAAACATTTTCCTTTTCTGAAGGATAAAAAACTACTCATTGCTATTTCTGGTGGAATTGATAGTGTCGTATTGACGCATCTTTTACATCTGTTGAAATTTGATGTTTCTTTGGCGCATTGTAACTTTCAATTACGCCAAAAAGAAAGCGATTTAGATGCAAAGTTTGTGGATGAATTAGCAAAAAAATTAGCTGTAAAATCACACTCAATCTCTTTTAATACTGATGAATACGCAAGTAAAAACAAGCTGTCGATTCAAATGGCTGCGCGTGAACTTCGATATAATTGGTTTGCAAAAATTTTAGAAGAAAAGAACTTAGATTATGTGCTAACTGCACATCAAAAAGAAGATGTTTTAGAAACATTTTTAATCAACTTTACACGAGGAACTGGCTTAGAAGGTTTGATAGGAATTCCTGCTATAAACGGAAATATTATTCGTCCGCTATTAAATTTTACGCGTGATGAAATTCATGCTTTCGCGATTGAAAACAATATTGAATGGAGAGAAGACAAAAGCAATGCTTCTACAAAATATTTTAGAAATAAAATTCGTCATCAAGTAATTCCTGTATTGAAAGAATTGAATCCAAGTTTGATGCGGTCATTTGATAAAACGCTGGAAAACTTACAAGGAAGTCAGCAAATAGTAACAGATTCTATTACTGATTTTAAAAAACAAGCAACTAAATTAAATACTGAAAATCAGCAATTTAAAATTAGTGAAATCAAAAAAAAATCAAACCCAAAAGCCTATTTATTCGAACTTTTAAAAGAGTATAATTTTACCGAATGGAACGATGTTGTTGATTTATTAGATGCTCAAAGCGGAAAACAAGTATTGAGTAAAACGCATAGATTGTTGAAGAATAGAGAGCATATAATAGTCAGCAGTCGGCAGTCGGCAGTTGGCAGTTTGGAAGCATTTGAAATTCATGAAAGTGATACTTTTTTTAAAAATGATTCTTTAAATTTGAACTTACAATATTCAACATACAACATTCAAAACCCTTCACCTAAAACACTAAACCCTAAACCTCAAGTTGCGTTAATAGATAATAGTTTGTTAAATTTTCCGTTAATTGTAAGAAAGTGGAAAAAAGGAGACTACTTTTATCCAATAGGAATGCAAGGAAAAAAGAAACTGAGTAAGTTTTTTAAAGATGAGAAAATCTCACTGCTAGAAAAAGAAAAAACTTGGTTACTTTGCACATCAATAAATGAAGTTGTTTGGATTGTTGGAAAACGCCTAGACAACCGATTTAAGATAACAGAAAATACAACTAAAACGCTTAAAATAACAATTGAATAATGAAATATTTAGAAAACAAAATAAGTATTGCGAGTAAAAAAATAGTTGGTTTATTTATACTTGTATTTGCTTTTTCTTTTGCAAATGCTCAAATACTTGATCCTGTTGATTTTTCTACATCAACTGAAAAAATATCTGACACAGATTATTATTTGGTGGTGACTGCAACAATTGACGAAGGTTGGCATTTATATGCTCAATACATACCAGAAGATGGACCTATTCCAACAACAATTACTTTAGAAAAAAATTCTAATGATTTTCAGTTAATTGGTAAACCGCTGGAAGGCAAAGGGCACACTTCTTTTGACAAAATTTTTGAAATGGACATCAAATATTTTGAAAATACTACCACATTTAAACAGCGTATTCGATTATTAACAAACGAAAAAATTGATATCAATGGCGAAATTGAATTTATGGCTTGTGATGATGGTCAATGTACTCCTCCTAGCTTTAAAGACCTTAATTTTTCGCTTCAAGGAAAAGCAGGAATAATTGCTACTGATACTGAAATCGAAAAAATAATCGAAGATAGTAATATCACAGAAAAAAAAAATGAAACTCTCGAAGTAAGTCCTAAAAAAGATACTTCTTCTTCTAAAAGAGGTCTTTGGACTATCTTTTTTATTGCTTTTTTCTCCGGATTTGCAGCATTATTGACACCTTGTGTGTTTCCTATGATTCCAATGACAGTTAGTTTTTTTACCAAACAAAGTAAAAGCAAAGCTGCAGGAATTAAAAATGCTATTATTTATGGACTTTCAATTATTATTATATATGTCCTTCTAGGATTATTGGTCAGTGCAATTTTCGGCGCTGATGCATTGAATGCACTTGCTACCAACGTCTGGTTTAACCTTATATTCTTTGTCCTTCTAATAGTATTTGCAGTATCATTTTTAGGTGCTTTCGAAATTGTTTTACCAAGTTCTTGGGGAACAAAAGTTGACAAGCAAGCAGATAGAGGTGGAATGATTGGAATATTTTTTATGGCGCTAGCTTTAGCAATTGTTTCCTTTTCTTGTACAGGGCCAATTGTTGGAACATTATTAGTTGAAGCAGCTGCTGGAGGAAATCAAATTGGACCAATTATAGGAATGCTAGGATTTTCATTGGCTATCGCCTTACCTTTTGCTTTGTTTGCTGCATTTCCTGGATGGTTAAACTCTTTACCAAAATCTGGAGGATGGCTAAACACTGTAAAAGTTGTTTTAGGATTCTTAGAACTAGCATTGGCTTTCAAGTTTCTTTCAAATGCGGATTTAGTTTTAGATTTACATTTCTTAGAACGTGAAGTATTTATTGCAATTTGGATTGCAATATTTGGAGCATTGGCATTCTATCTTTTCGGGAAAATACGCTTACCACATGATTCTCCAATAACACATATTTCTGTTGGAAGATTAAGTTTAGGCTTAATTGTAATGTCATTTACTATATATATGATTCCAGGACTTTGGGGAGCACCACTAAATTTAATTAGTGCCTTTCCTCCTCCTCAACATTATAGCGAAACTCCTTATGGAGTTGGTTTTTCTAAACTTGGCGGCGGATCATCAAGTCAAGCAGAACTTCCCGAAGGTGGACATTTGATGGCTCCTCACGATATCTTAGCATTTAACGATTACGATATTGGATTGGCATATGCAAAAAAGGTTGGGAAACCTGTAATGATTGATTTTACTGGAAAAGCATGTGTGAACTGCCGTAAAATGGAGCAAAATGTTTGGGTAAAAGACAAGGTTTTAAAAATCATTAAAAATGATATCGTTTTAATCTCTTTATATGTTGATGATAAAAGACCATTGCCTGAAGATGAAGTTGTAGAATCGAAATTAAATCCAGGAAAAAAACTACGATTTATCGGTCAGAAATGGAGTGAATTAGAAACTATAAAGTATGGTACAAACGCACAACCTTATTATGTTTTGATGGATCATAATGAGGAAAATTTAAATGATCCTGTTGGCTATACACCAAATGTTGATGAATATTATAATTGGCTCAAAGAAGGTTTATCAAATTTCGAGTAAAAATTGATATTTATTCTATAAATTTACACGTTGGTTTTTGCTAACGTGTTTTTTTATATCAAAAAAGTAATCCATGAGTTCAACTTCCAACAAGCCATCAAATCTAGAAACTTATTTTCAGCAGTTTAGACAACATATTGTTGGTGTAGAACAAACCTTTGAATCTCCTTTTGGAACGCAAAAAATAATTTATACAGATTGGACTGCTAGCGGAAGATTGTATCGACCAATTGAAGACAAATTGCTGAACGAATTTGGCCCTTTTGTTGCCAATACGCATACAGAAACTGCAATTACAGGTTCTGTGATGACACAGGCATATCACAAGGCAAGAAAAATCATAAAAGAACATGTAAACGCAAATGAAGATGATGTTTTAATTACCGAAGGAACAGGAATGACAGGCGTTGTAAATAAGTTTCAACGAATATTAGGTTTAAAAATTTCTGAAAATTTAAAAGAACATACCAACGTTCCTGACGAACTAAAACCTATTGTTTTTATTACACATATGGAGCATCATTCTAATCAAACTTCCTGGTTAGAAACAATTGCCGATGTTGAGATAATTCCGTGTTTAGATTCTGGCTTAACATGCTATGATAGTTTCTCGAAATTACTTGATCAATATAAAGACAGACCGATAAAAATCGCCTCAATAACTTCTTGCTCAAACGTTACAGGAATCAGAACAGATTATCATAGAATTTCTAAAATGATACATCAAATTGGCGGACTTTGCTTCGTCGATTTTGCATGTTCTGCGCCTTATGTTGAAATAAATATGCATCCAAATGATGAAGATTCATATTTAGATGCAATTTTCTTTTCACCTCACAAGTTTTTAGGAGGTCCTGGAACTTCAGGAGTATTAATTTTCAATAAAAAACTATACAAAAATATTGTTCCAGACAATCCTGGAGGAGGAACTGTAGATTATACAAATCCTTGGGGAGATCACGATTATGTTGATGATATTGAAACACGTGAAGATGGTGGAACTCCTGGTTTTTTACAGACAATTAAGATTGCGCTATCTATTCAATTGAAAGAAAAAATGGGTGTTGAAAACATCCTAAAAAGAGAGCATGAAATCAATGAAATTGTTTTTGATAAACTATCAAAAATCGAAAACCTCAACATGCTCGCAAAAGAGCATACAGATAGACTTGGTATTTTTTCTTTCTATATTACTGATGTTCATTTTAACTTGATTGTAAAATTACTAAACGATCGTTTTGGAGTTCAAACTCGTGGAGGATGCTCTTGCGCAGGTACTTACGGACATTTTTTATTACATGTTGACCAATCAACATCAAAAAGTATTGAAGAAAAAATATTGGAAGGTTGTATGGTTGAGCGTCCTGGATGGATACGCATGTCGATACATCCAACAATAACAAATGAGGAAGTTTTATTTGTTTGTGATAGCATCAAACAAGTTGCTGAAAATTGTCATGAATGGAGTGAAGACTACAAATATGACGCAGTTAAAAACGAGTTTATTCATAAGACGGCAACATCCATCGAAAAGACAATTGTAGAAAATTGGTTCAAATAATTTAAGTAACTTTACAGGGAATATTAATTCTTTATTTTCTGATGCAAAAACTTATTAAATTTTTCAAAATACTTTTAGCACTTATCATTATTCTGTTTATCGCAGGATATTTTTTTATAAACAGTCTAAAACCTGATTATAAGGGAACTAAAACACTTCCAAATTTAACTTCTGAAGTTATAATCAATTACGATGACTACGGAATTCCGCATATTTATGCCGATAATCAAGAGGACGCTCAACATGCTTTAGGTTATGCACACGCACAAGATAGATTGTGGCAAATGGAACTACTTCGTAGAATTGCTTCTGGAAGATTGTCAGAAATATTAGGAGAATCAACAATAGAAAGCGACTTGTTTTTTGCAGGACTTTTAACTGATGAAGCATCAGAAAAAACAGTACGTGAATTAGATAAAAACAGCACCGAATATAAATTGGCACAAGCATATTTAGATGGTATTAATCAATTCATAAAAGATGGGGCTACCCCTATTGAATACAGAATTTTAGGACTCGAAAAGAAAGAGTTTACGCTAAAAGACACTCACAACATCTTTGCTTATATGGCTTTTAGTTTTGCTGCTGCACACAAAATAGATCCTGTTTTAAGTAGTTTACAATCAAGGCTTGGCAGTACATATGTTGAAGAATTGGGAGTAAGTATAAATCCAAATAAAACACTTATCAAAAATTATAATAAGGCAAATGAAGAAATTTCTGTAGCAATCAATAACATTATGAACAGCACTCCTATTCCACCATTTATTGGAAGTAATAGTTGGGTTGTATCACCTGAAAAAAGTAAGAACGGAAAAGTATTGTTTGCCAATGATCCACATATCGGTTTTTCTTCGCCTTCCGTTTGGTATGAAGCACATATCAAAACACCAGACTTTGAGAGTTATGGTTATTATTTAGGCGGATTCCCATTTCCTACACTTTCTCACAATCGGAATTTTGCATACGGTTTGACAATGTTTGAAAATGATGATGTTGATTTTTATCAGGAAGAAAACCATCCAACAGATCCTACAAAATACAAAACAGCAGATGGTTATAAATCTTACACGACAATTGATAAAATAATTAAAGTCAAAGATGCTGATGATATTAAAATTACTGTAAGATCAACAGATCATGGACCTATAATAAATGATGTGGTTTCGGCAATAGAAACTAAAGATCCTATTGCTATTTCTTGGATTTACACCAAGTTAAAAAACGAAGGAATTATTGCTTTGCATAAAGTATCTCGTGCTAAAAATAAAGCAGAATTTGAAAAAGGAATCGAAATGATTCATGCTCCAGGACTTAACTTTATGTATGGAGATTCTGAAGATAATATTGCTTGGTATGCTGTTGCAAAGTTATACAAATTTGAAGGAAATGTAAATTCTAAATTCATATTAGATGGCACTAGCGGCAAAGATGATATTACTGAATATTTAGACTTTAGCCAAAATCCGCAAGCACACAATCCGTCATGGAATTATGTGTATTCTGCGAACAATCAACCAGATTCTATTGCAGGAATGTTGTATCCAGGATATTATTTACCTGAAGATAGAGCAAAAAGAATTGTTAGTTTATTAGAGCCAAAAGATGATTGGTCTAAAGAAGATTATATGAACATGTTGATGGATTCTAAATCGTCAATGGCAACAACTTTAGCAGAACATATCGTAAAAAACGTTTCTGGAAATTTAACTACTGATAAAGAAAAAGCAGCGCTTGAAACATTAAAAAATTGGGATGGTGATTTTGTGAAATCTAGTGTTGGAGCAACAATTTATACGAAGTTTATCCATTATTTTTTAGACAATACATTTGAAGATGAAATTGGAGAAAAAACGTTTGCCAATTTTAAGAATACCACGTTAATGGCGAGAGTAATCAATGACCAACTACAAAGAGAAAACTCAGTTTGGTGGGACGATATCAACACAAAAAATGTCAAAGAAAACAAGTCAACTATTTTAACGCTATCATTTACTGAAACTGTTGCTTCGCTTGAAAATCAGCTTGGAAATGATGTGAATTCTTGGACTTGGAATCGTGTGCATAAATTAACACACAAGCATCCGTTAGGAACAGTAAAATTGTTAGACTACTTATTTAACTTTAATGTTGGTGAATTTGAAGTTGATGGTGCAAACGAAGTTATTAATAATTTGATGTATGATATTTCTGATGCCAAAGTAAATGATATTGGTGCAGGACCTTCTACACGTCGTGTTGTTGATTTTTCTGATGTAGAAAACAGTATGAGTATTTTACCAACAGGAAACTCTGGAAATCCGTTTAGTAAACATTATCGCGATCAAGCACAAATGTATGCTGATGGAGAATACCGAAAAATGAAAATGAACAAAGAAGAAATTGAAAGTGTTTCTACGACATTGATATTGAAACCTAAAAAATAAAAAACACTATCTGTAATTCCTATGAAAATGGGAATCTAAAATAGAAAATGGATTCCGCATCAATTGCGGAATGACAAAATAACCTAAAAATAATTATGGCTTTCTTCAAAAGAAAAAGAGTAATCATTCCTTTATTTATTGTCATTTTGTTATTTGCTTTCAATTCGTGTGCAACGTTTAGAAAAAGTGATAAAAAAGTATATAAAGAATTTAAGAAAGAGAACATTACTCCGACAATATATCGTGAGAAATTTGAAGGAAAAACAGTTCGATATATCGCATCTAAACCAATTGACGCAAGTATTCCTTCAATAATTTTTGTACATGGCGCTCCAGGATCTGGTGACAATTTTTTTAAACATTTACAAGACAAAGAACTTAGTGCGAAGGCAAACTTAATAACAGTTGATCGTTTGGGTTATGGTTATTCTGATTATGGCAATTCTGAAACCTCAATAGACAAACAAGCTGAAAGTATTTATACCATTATTCAAAAACACAACTTAAAAAATGTGGTATTATTTAGTTGGTCTTTTGGAGGTCCGATAGTTGGAAAAATGGCTGTGAAATATCCTGAAGTTAAAAGCATATTTATGATTGCACCGGCAATTTCTCCTGATGACGAGAAATTTTTTGGAATAGGAAAATTGGTTCACTGGAAATCTACACGGTGGTTATTTTCTAAAGCCTTAAAAGTTTCTGATGATGAGAAACACTCACATGTTGATGAACTTACCAAAATGGAAAATGATTGGAAAAATATCAAAATTCCGATTCATTATTACCACGGAAATAAAGATTGGATTGTGCCTTTTGAAAACATGGCTTTTATCAAAAAAAATGCAAACGAAAAACTACTTACAGCAAAAACTATTGATAAAGGAGGTCATATGATTGTTTTCAATAATTATGAAATGATAAAAGAAGATTTGTTGGAGGTTGTTAGAATTCTTTATTAACCCTATTTTTCTTATATTTAGGTGCTATCAAATTAAAAAACTATGAAAAAAATTTACATCCTACTTTTAGCAATATTATTCTCACAATTTTCTTTTGGGCAAATTGTTAATATTCCTGATGTAAATTTTAAAGCAAAATTATTGGAATCGGATTCAACTAATTACATCGCTAAAAATTTAGCTGGTAATAACTTTAAGATTGATGAAAATGATGATGGGGAAATACAAGTTTCCGAAGCTTTGGCTGTATCTAGTTTGTATTTAAATAATGATAACATAATTTCTGTAGAAGGAATTAATAGTTTTATAAATATCGTTGATTTATATCTAAGAGACAATCAATTAACATCTATAAATATTAGTGATTTATTAAGCCTAACCGATTTAAATATAAGAAATAATCATTTAATGAGTTTGGATTTAAGTGGATTGACAAATTTAATTAATATAGAAATAAGTAACAATCAATTAACAAACCTAAATGTTAATGGTTTGATAAATTTAGAAACTTTGTATTTATTGCATAATCAATTAACAAATATCGATGTCAGTGAGTTGGTAAGTTTATTATATTTTGATATAACTAATAATCAATTAACAAATTTAAATGTTAGTGGCCTAATAAATTTAATTGAAATTGAAGCAAGACACAATCTATTAATGAATGTTGAGATTAATGGATTGTCAAATTTGGTAACTTTAAATTTATACAATAATCAATTAACAGACATTGATAATAGTACCTTAACAAGTATTAAATATGCAAATTTTGGTCAAAACCCTTTAACAAGTATTGATGTTAATGGGCTGATAAATTTAATTGTTCTTGGAGTAGAGTACTGCCAATTAACAAATATCGATGTAAGTGGTTTAATAAACTTAGAAACTTTATGGGCTCAGGATAATCAATTTACAAGTATTGATCTTAATGGAGTTCCAAATCTAGAAACTTTATTTTTACATGATAATCAATTAACAAATTTGGACGGAAGCAGCTTAATAAGTTTACAGTATTTATCTTTATATAACAATTCTCTAATTTCTTTAAACGTGAAAAATGGCTCTACTGAATATCTTGTTGTAGATTATAATGATACTTTGGAATATGTTTGTGCAGATAACGAAGAAGTGAATGGGATACAACAAGAAATTGATGATGCTCAAACAACAACAATTGTAAACTCCTATTGCTCTTTTATTCCAGGAGGTGAATTTTATATCATTGAAGGTCATAACAACTTAGATATAGATGATAATGGTTGTGATAATAGTGATGCTTCTTATCCAAACTTACAGTATAGCATTACGGATGGTACAACAACTGGTAGTTTTATTTCTAATAATTCTGGAGATTATTCTATATATATACAGGAGGGTTCACATACAATTACACCTATTCTTGAAAATCCAACTTATTTTTCAATTTCACCTACGTCTTTCTCAGTAAATTTTCCAGCAGATACTAGTCCTTTTATTCAAGATTTTTGTATTACACCTTTAGGTGAATTTTCTGATTTAGAGGTCTCAATTATTCCTTTAGATGTTGCAAGACCAGGATTTGATGCAAATTATAAAATCATCTATAAAAATAAAGGAACAACAATTTTAAATAACATCATAGAATTAACATTTCAAGATATATACATGGATTTGATTTCTGCATCTCCAACAGCGGATGAACAAGTTCAAAGTTTATTAACATGGAATTACACAAACCTATTACCATTTGAATCACGCAATATTTTCTTGACAATGAATATCAATACTCCTACAGATATACCTCCCGTAAATGGAGATGATGTTTTAATGTTTGAAGTGTCAAGCCTTATAACTGATGATGAAAATCCTAATGATAATGTTGCAACATTAAATCAAACTGTTGTAAATTCATATGATCCAAATGATAAAACCTGTGTTGAAGGAGAATACATATTACCTATTCATGTTGGAGAATATTTACATTATGTAATTCGTTTTGAAAATACTGGAACAGCAAATGCTGTAAATGTGGTTGTTAAAGATAAAATAGACACTTCAAAATTTGATATTTCTAGTTTGACTCCAACAGATGGAAGTCATTCATTTACAACACGTATTAAAGACACCAATATCGTAGAATTTATTTTCGAAAATATTCAATTACCTTTTGATGATGCCAATAATGATGGTTATGTAGCATTTAAAATTAAAACACTACCAACATTAGAGTTAAATGATGTAGTAGAAAATAATGCAGAAATTTATTTTGATTTTAACGCTCCAATAATTACAAATACATAT
>CALIIP010000206.1 GCA_938018045.1 uncultured Flavobacteriaceae bacterium | reverse complement strand
GAATTGTATATTTGCACCACTTTTAGCAGAAGATTTTGCAGCTGAAGTAAACAACGAAGTTTAAAAAAGATTTAAAATATATTAGTTATGCCGAAAAGAACGTTTCAGCCATCAAAGAGAAAAAGAAGAAATAAACATGGTTTCATGGAAAGAATGGCGTCTGCTAATGGTAGAAAAGTATTAGCTAGAAGAAGAGCAAAAGGAAGAAAGAGATTAAGTGTTTCTTCAGACCCTCGACCAAAAAAATAATGAATGATTAAAAATTCATATATAAGGTGTTACTGTTTATCAGTAACACCTTTTTTTATGTCTTTTAATAAGTTCTAATAACTATATTTCAAATAAAAGATCAAAAATATAATATTTGTAATTCAGAAATCAACAACAACAAAATGCCAAAAAACACTTCTATTAAATCAGTTTTAATAATCGGTTCAGGACCAATCGTAATAGGTCAAGCATGTGAATTTGATTATTCAGGTACACAAGCAATTCGTTCTATACGAGAAGAAGGAATTGAAGTTGTACTTATCAACTCAAATCCTGCAACGATCATGACAGATCCTACAACTGCAGATCATGTATATTTAAAACCATTAACTACAAAATCTATTATTGATATTTTAAGAATTCATAATGTAGATGCTGTTTTGCCAACAATGGGAGGGCAGACTGCGTTAAATTTATGTATAGAGGCTCAAGAAAAAGGTATTTGGGATGATTTTAATGTAGAATTGATTGGTGTAGATATCGATGCTATAGAGATTACAGAAGATAGAGAGAAGTTTAGAAAACTAATGCTTGAGATTGGTATTGGAATGGCGCCACAAGCAACAGCAACATCATTCTTAAAAGGAAAAGAAATAGCCCAAGAGTTTGGTTTTCCGTTGGTGATAAGAGCCTCATTTACGTTAGGTGGAGCAGGAGCAGGAATTGTTTATAAACCAGAAGATTTTGACGAAATGTTGAGTAGAGGTTTAGAAATTTCGCCAATTCATGAGGTGATGATTGATAAGGCTTTATTGGGCTGGAAAGAATATGAATTAGAATTGCTAAGAGATAAAAATGACAATGTTGTTATCGTTTGTGCTATTGAGAATATGGATCCTATGGGAATTCATACAGGTGATTCTATTACTGTTGCTCCTGCAATGACATTGAGTGATAGTACATATCAAAGAATGCGAGATATGGCAATTCACATGATGCGTTCGATTGGTGATTTTGCTGGAGGTTGTAATGTTCAGTTTGCAGTTTCACCAGATGAAAAAGAAGATATTATTGCGATCGAAATCAATCCAAGAGTTTCTCGTTCATCGGCACTTGCAAGTAAAGCAACAGGTTATCCTATTGCAAAAATAGCTTCAAAATTAGCTTTAGGATATCACTTAGATGAATTAAATAATCAGATTACAAAGACAACTTCAGCATTATTTGAACCAACGTTAGATTACGTAATAGTGAAAATTCCTCGTTGGAATTTTGATAAGTTTGAAGGTTCTGATAGAACTTTAGGATTGCAAATGAAATCGGTTGGAGAAGTAATGGGAATTGGACGTTCGTTTCAAGAAGCTTTGCACAAAGCAACACAATCATTAGAAATAAAAAGAAACGGAATAGGAGCAGACGGAAAAGGTTATAAAGATTACGATACTATTATCAGTAAATTAAAATACGCAAGTTGGGATAGAGTGTTTGTGATTTATGATGCTATAAAAATGGGAATTCCAATGAGTACTATTCATGAAATCACTAAAATCGATATGTGGTTCTTGAGACAATACGAAGAACTTTTCCATCTAGAAAAAGAGATTTCAAAATATGAATTAGAGACTTTACCAAAAGATTTATTACTTGAGGCAAAGCAAAAAGGATATGGAGACAGACAGATAGCACATATGCTAGGATGTTTGGAAAGTCAAATATACAAGAAGCGTAAAGATTTAAATATCAATAGAGTATATAAATTGGTTGATACTTGTGCTGCAGAATTTGATGCACAGACGCCATATTATTATTCTACGTTTGAAAACAATATGATTGTTGACGGTAAGGAATATGCAGACAATGAAAGTGTTGTTACAAAGAAGAAAAAAATAGTTGTTTTAGGATCAGGACCAAATAGAATAGGTCAAGGAATTGAGTTTGATTATTGTTGTGTTCATGGAGTCTTGGCAGCAAGAGAAGCAGGATACGAAACGATAATGATCAATTGTAATCCAGAAACTGTTTCTACAGATTTTGATATTTCTGACAAATTATATTTTGAGCCAGTTTTCTGGGAACATATTTATGATATCATTCAACATGAAAAACCAGAAGGAGTTATTGTTCAATTAGGAGGACAAACTGCTTTAAAATTGGCTGAGAAATTAGAGAAGCACGGAATAAAAATTATAGGAACTAGTTTTGAGGCATTGGATCTTGCAGAAGATAGAGGACGTTTCTCAGAGTTATTGACAGATTTAAAAATACCATTTCCACAATTTGGAACTGCAACAAATGCAGAAGAAGCAATGGCAATTGCAGATGATTTAGACTTTCCGATTTTAGTAAGACCTTCTTATGTACTTGGAGGTCAAGGAATGAAAATTGTCATCAACAAAGAAGAATTAGAAAAGCATGTAGTTGACTTACATAGAAAAATGCCAGGAAATGTATTGCTTTTAGATCATTATTTAGATGGTGCTATTGAAGCAGAAGCAGATGCAATTTGTGATGCAGATGGCAATGTTTACATTATCGGAATTATGGAGCATATTGAGCCTTGTGGAGTGCATTCTGGAGATTCAAACGCTACACTTCCGCCATTTAACTTAGGTGAATTTGTGATGCAACAAATTAAGGATCACACTAAGAGAATAGCGATTGCATTGAAAACGGTTGGATTGATAAATATTCAATTTGCTGTAAAAGATGATACTGTATTTATTATTGAAGCAAATCCAAGAGCATCGAGAACAGTGCCATTTATTGCAAAGGCATATCAGGAACCTTATGTGAACTATGCTACTAAAGTAATGCTAGGAGTAAATAAAGTAACTGATTTTAATTTCAGACCGAAATTAGATGGCTATGCTATAAAACAGCCAGTTTTCTCATTCAATAAATTTCCAAACGTTGATAAAAACTTAGGTCCTGAAATGAAATCTACAGGAGAAAGTATTTTATTTATTGATAGTTTGAAAGACGACCAATTCTATGAATTGTACTCTCGTAGAAAAATGTATTTGAGTAA
>CALIIP010000205.1 GCA_938018045.1 uncultured Flavobacteriaceae bacterium | reverse complement strand
GTATCTGGAATTTCATTTTTTATATCGTCTAGTAATTGTTCTAAAATCACTGTAATCTGATTCTGATTAATTGTTGTAGGAACTCCTTTTACAACAACAATATCGCCTTTTATTTTATCAAACAAGAAACCAGTACTTTCTAAATCAACCTGAATTTCTTTTATCAATTTAATGTCATCTTTGCTGAAATTAACTTCCAAAGGAAACAGTAATTGCTGACTCATTGCTTCTTTAACGGTACTATTCTCTAAATATTCTTCATACAATATGCGTTGATGCGCTAAATTTTGATGAATAAATATTACGCCTGATTTTATAGTGCTCACAATATATTTACGATGTACTTGATGCGTTTTTGCCTCAATAGTATCGTTTGTAAATAATTGTTGTTCAGGATTGTTTTTTGGAACTTGAACATCAGTATATAAACTTTCCCAATCTGCAGTTTTTTCTCTTTTATAAGGAAATTTAATATTATTTTGAATATCGGTTTTAAAAGGATTAAAACTCCTATCAACTGTTACAGTTGGCTCTTTTCGGATGCTTTTGTTCTTGAAATCATACGGAACATCCATCGTAGCATCTCTATTAAAATCAAGTATTGGTGCAACATTGTATTGCCCTAAACTATGTTTTATTGTAGATCTTATGATTGCGTACAATGTTTTTTCGTTGTCAAACTTTATCTCCGTTTTTGTCGGATGAATATTTATATCAATTGTATTTGTTGGAACGGTTAAATATAAGAAATATGAAGGATGGTATCCAGACGCCAACAAGCCTTCAAAAGCGCTCACAACTGCATGATGCAAATAACCACTTTTTATAAATCTATTGTTCACGAAAAAGAATTGTTCGCCTCTTTTTTTCTTTGCAAATTCTGGTTTAGACACAAAACCTGTCAATCCTAAAACATCAGTAGTTTCATCTATGGGAACTAATTTTTCGTTTGTTTTTTTACCTAAAACGGCAACTATTCGTTTACGTAAATTACTCTCCTCTAGTCTATATACTTCTTTTTCGTTGTGATACATTGAAAACTCAATGGATGGATGTACAAGTGCAACACGTTGAAATTCGTCAATAATGTGACGCGTTTCTACAGTGTTAGACTTTAAGAAGTTTCTTCGTGCAGGAATATTATAAAACAAGTTTTTAACAGCAATTGAAGTTCCTTTTGGAGTCGAAACTAATTCTTGCGAAACAATTGTACTACCTTCAATTTTTATTTGTGTACCGAGTTCTTGTTGTTCTTGTTTGGTTTTTAATTCTACATGTGCAATTGCAGCAATAGAAGCAAGTGCTTCGCCACGGAAGCCTTTTGTTTGTAGATTAAATAAATCTTCGGCAGTTTTTATTTTGGATGTTGCATGTCTTTCAAAACAAAAACGTGCATCTGTTTCACTCATCCCTTTACCATTGTCAATTACTTGAATCAATGCTTTTCCGGCATCTTTTATCAATAGTTTGATAGAAGTTGCATTTGCGTCAATAGCATTCTCTAGCAATTCTTTAACCACAGATGCTGGTCTTTGAACGACTTCACCTGCTGCAATTTGGTTTGCTACATGATCTGGTAAAAGTTGGATAATATCTGACATTAATTTTTCATTCTAAATATAGATAAATCAAAATCTATGAAAAATAGAAAAAGCAAAACTAAAATTGCAATTGTAATAATTATTATTCTTACAGAAGTTTTACTTTGCTCACTTTTAAGATCATCTACGGCTAATCTAAATCTTGATTTTAATCCACCACTTTTGCCAAGAGTATTCCTGTAATCATCAAACTTTCCTTTGATTTTATATGGGTTAACGTTATCTCCATCCTCAGTTTTGTTTTTGTAGTAGCGAGGATTGTAATCGAATTTTTTATTTTTTCTGCGAATTAATGCTCCCAAAATGGCAATATTTAGAAATTAAGATATGAAATTCAAAGTTACACAAATAATAAGAAAAACAGGTATTTTGGAATATTTGATTTTTTGATTATTAGAAAAAAAGGTGAACTCCTTCCTTTGCAGGAATTACAAAACAAGTCTAATAATCCAACAGTCCAATAATCTAACTATCTAAATTCGCCATTTTAATTGCTGCTACAGCACATTCAACACCTTTATTACCGTGTATTCCGCCAGAACGATCTATAGATTGTTGTTTTACATTATCAGTTAAAACACAAAAAATAGTTGGTGTATTGTATTTGATATTCAAATCTTTGATACCTTGAGTTACACCATCACAAACAAAATCAAAATGTTTTGTTTCGCCTTGTATTACATTTCCAATGGCAATAATAGCATCAAGTTCTTGAGTTTCTAGCATTTTCTTACATCCGTAGATCAATTCAAAACTTCCAGGAACATTCCAAGAAATAATGTTTTCCGATAGCGCACCACAATCTAAAAGCGTGTCAATTGCACCTTTTGCTAGGTTAGAGGTGATTTCTGGATTCCATTCAGAAACAACAATCCCAAACCGAAAATTCTTCGCGTTTGGGATTGTTGTCTTATCGTATGCAGATAAATTTGTTGTAGCCATTGTTTAGATATTTGGTATGTTGGATTGTTCGATTATTAGAATTGAATTTCCAAAAATCTAATCATCTAATTATCCAGAAATCTTACTTTGCGTATTTTGCTTTATTGATATACATATCAATATTATTTGCTTCTTCAGATTTTGGGTACGATTTTTTAATTTGCTCAAACATTGTTTGTGCTTTTCCAAATTTACCTAAATCTAAAGCAGTATTTGCTGCTTTGAACAAGAATAAAGGCGTCGTGAAAGAATTATCTCTTTGGTTCGCTGCTTTTTCATAATACTCCAAAGCATCTTCTGGTTGGTTTAAATCTGCAAAAGCATCACCAATAGCACCTTTTGCAACAGGTCCTAGTACTTGATCATCTGAAGAGAATTTTTCTAAAAACTCAATTGCTTCAGGATATTTTTTCATTTTCAAATAAGAGATTCCAGCATAATAATTTGCTAAATTTCCTGCATCAGTTCCAGAGAATTCACTTGCAATATCTATAAAGCCATATTTACCATCAGCACCTTCAAGGCCTAATGTGTATAAGGAATCTACTGCAACTGCACTTGTGCTTGCTTGTTCGAAATATTTCTTTGGGAACGCTAATTCGTTTGCCGCTGCAACTTCTTTAGGTCCACTTAAAAACTTATTGTAAGCCATAAATGCTAAAATAGCAGCAACAATAACTGCTAAAACAATAAATATGTTTTGTTGGTTTTTGATTACCCATTTTTCAGAACGAGAAGCAGTTTCATCTAAAGTATTAAATACTTCTGCTGTTGTACTATCTCTTTCTATTTTAGAAATTGTATCTCCTGCTTTATTTTTAATTTTATTTCCTTTCTTTTTATAAGTAGCCATTATCTTCTTAATTTTGTAGGCGCAAAAGTAAGATTTTTAATTGGAAAGTAAAAGTCCATTTATAGCAAAAATTTCAATAATTTTAGCAATCCTTTTAGAATCAATAGAAAACAATGTATTTAGAAAAATTATCATTACTAAATTTTAAGAATTTTGAATCTCAATCCTTTGATTTTCAAGATAAAATAAATTGTTTTGTTGGAGATAATGGTATTGGAAAAACAAATGTCTTAGATGCAATTTATTACCTTTCTTTTGGTAAAAGTTACTTTAATCCTGTTGCAACGCAAAATATTCGTCATTATCAAGATTTTTTTATGATAGAAGGGAACTACAAAATCGACGATAGAAAAGAATCTATTGTTTGTAGTTTGAAGAGAGGACAAAAGAAAGTAATAAAGCGAAACGATAAAGATTACGAACGTTTTTCTGATCACATTGGTTTTTTACCATTGGTTATTATTTCTCCTGCGGATAGAGATTTAATTACTGAAGGTAGTGATAGACGTAGAAAGTTTATCGATAGTGTAATTTCACAATCTGACAAGTCATATTTAAAAACGCTGATTAATTATAATAAAGTGTTGTCTCAGCGAAATTCTTTATTGAAGTATTTTGCAGCCAATCGTACTTTTGATGCATTAAATTTAAAAGTTTATGATGAGCAATTAGAGCAATATGGAAAAGCGATTTATGAAAAAAGAAACCTATTTTTAAGTGAATTTACACCAATCTTTGAAGAGCGATACAACACAATATCAAACGGAAAAGAAGCAGTAAACTTATCATATAAAACTCAGTTAAATGATGACTCTTTAACCAATTTGTTAGAGCAATCATTAGAAAAAGATAGAATGTTGCAATATACAAGTGTTGGAATTCATAAAGATGACATGCTATTTGAAATTGATGGTTTTTCAGTAAAAAAATATGGAAGTCAAGGGCAACAAAAATCATTTTTGATTGCGTTGAAATTGGCACAATTTGATTTTATAAAAAACCAATCGAACTTAAAACCAATTTTATTGTTGGATGATATTTTTGATAAATTAGACGAAAATAGAGTTGCACAAATAATAGATTTGGTAAATCAAGATGATTTCGGACAACTATTTATTAGTGATACACATACTGATAGAACTGAAGATGTTGTAAAAAAGACAAACCAATCATATCAAATATTTAAACTATAGATTATCTGATTTTTTGGATTATTAGATGAATAGACAATTGAACAATTAAACGAATAAACAATTACACATCATAAAAAAAATGGCTAAGCGAGAAAACGAATCTATGAAGATTGAAGATTTGATGAAAGTCATGATCAAACAGAACAACTTAACCAAAGGTATGCATCAAATGGATGTGCGTGAGGCTTGGGGAAAATTGATGGGAAATGGCGTTGTGTCTTATACAGAAAGTGTGCAACTTCAGAATAAAACTTTGGTTGTGAAATTAAAATCATCGGTATTGCGAGAAGAATTATCTTATGGTAAAGATAAAATTATCAAAATGATAAATCAAGAAATGGGCGAGGAGTTGGTGAGTAAAATTATGTTGGTTTAATCGCTAGGCGAACTAAATAAAGTTTAATCACTTCACTTTACCATATTTACGCGTGTCACTCCAAATTAGTTTTTCATTTGTTTTGGTGTCAAAGAAATCTGTACATTTCCCGTCACCTCTTCCAGTTTTTCCTCCATCAGGAGCACAGATAAGGTTACAATCCTTGTCATACAAAATACTATAAACGTCACAACATACTGCAGTTACATAATAAACAGTTTCTTCGTTATAAGTATAACTATATATTTTTATTGGCGGATTTGTTACTTTTTGAGAACTGAATTCTATAATTTTCTCTTGAATACATTCAGGAATGCTATCAGCAATTTTTTGCGCTTCTTTTTTTGATTTGCAATCAGAAGCATTCAAAATAAAAAAAGAAAGTAGGATAAG
>CALIIP010000204.1 GCA_938018045.1 uncultured Flavobacteriaceae bacterium | reverse complement strand
AAAAATAGAAAACGGCACAGAACAATGAGTACCTGTCAATGGTGGCAAGAGATCAGGATTCTATTTAGCATCTAGGTAAGCATTAAGTTTTAAGTTCTATTCAAGTTTAGAGTTGCCACCACTGCAGGTACTCTCACGTTACTGTGCCATTAAAATCCCTCGATTCCGTACAAGCGAAAAAAGTAGTTTATAAAATATTAAGAAAAGGAATTGTATAAAACAGCAAGTTTAAAGTACATATTAGCCAACGCGCCACTAAAGATCTAAGGAGGCCACAAACGATAGCAAACAAAGGTATTGTAAAAGAGTAGGAGGGAAGAGATTGATTCTAAGAAAATTTATTGGTTCCAGCTACTAAATCGTGCTTATCAAGGTGTTGTGATGGAGTGGCCAACTACCGTTAAATTCGCGGGCCTATTCGGCCACCGACAGTAACTAACGTAGGGGACGAAACGAATAAAAAAGGATGGCCTCTTCTAACAATTTTTCCAACGCTCAATATTGTGATGAGAAGAAAATTTAATTATAATTTGTAGGAGAATTGTTGAAATAAATGTAAATTTAGGGACTAAAAAATAGAAAACGGCACAGAACAATATGTACCTGTCAATGGTGGCAAGAGATCATGGAACTGTTCAGATTTAAGGTAAATGAATTGAAGTTTATAGTTCAATTGAAGTTTATTGTCGCCACCACTGCAGGTACACCAGCGTTCTATGCCATAAAAAAACTAAATACGTACACACATGATATCAAAATTCAGTTATAATCCGAGCTTAATTAGAGAACTAGAAAAATACGCAGAAGATAAAAACTCTTTGTTAGACATTGGATGCGCCATTGGTCTTCATTGCTACCCTTTCTACAAATACGGTCTAAAAAAAATAGTAGGAATAGATATCAAAAATGCACTTGATCGAAACTTTTATCGATTCTTTCTATATTTTCGAAACAAAAAGAATAAAATTTTAAAACTAGATAAATCTGAATTAAATTTATTTGATGAATACTTACCAGATGGTGATAGATATTGGAGCAGAATTAAACCAGAAGAATTTAAAGCATTCAAAAAACACTTCGAATTTGTTATTGATCCTCAAAAAGGTAATATTTTAAATTATGAACTAATTGAAAATTCTTTTGACATGATAATCTTGTCGAATGTATTACATTTTTACACGCCGAGTAAACAAAAGCTTATCATTGAAAAAGTAAAAACAGGCTTAAAACAAAACGGAATAATATACATTGCAGCAAATCAATATGAAAAATACATTAAGAGATTCGATGATGAAAGTCGCTATATAAGATTAGATGAAAATATTGTTAGATATGACGACCGACAGCTTCCTCAACAAATTAGATATTTGTCAACTGTAGAAAATATAAAAAAGATAACTTCTAGTTTTTCAAAATTAGAAAAAGATATAACTGATGAAGGGAGGGTCTCCTTTGAACTAATCCTAAGAAAATAAAAATACGGCATAGAACAATGTGTACATGGCTATGGCGGCAATAGATCTTAATCCTATTCAATATTTTGATCAAATAGGAAATTTAAGGTTATATTCAAATTTATAGTCGCCGCCACATCATGTACACTACCGTTATGCTCCATTGATAAAAACACTCGAATGCACAAAAAAAATAAACTACAAAAAATCAAAACCCAACTAATTGTTATTATAATTCCTTTGATAATAACTGGATGTAAAGATGAACAATATTTACATCCTGAATGGAGAATTAAAGTTTCAGAGCAAAATCAATTAGAATTATTTGAAAATGATTTATTCTTGAGAAGTGACAGTAAATTATATAGAATCGATAAAGAAACTGGGAAGAAAATTATTTCTAACCAATTAATCAAGGATACGACTAGTAAGAAATTACATTTAGCGACTGAAACTAATCGGAAAATCGATAATAATCATATTTTCGAATCGACCACATATAATTTAACGGAAACTTTTAAAGGAACATCTTCTTGCCAAGAATCACAATACAAGTATCAATTAGAAAAAAAATCAAAAGAAGGAACGGAAATAAGACTATTTAGTAAAAGGAACATGAATTTGTTCATTTCTGATTTTGAATGGATTGACAATCAACTATATATAATCAAAACTTCTTCAACTGGTGGTGATGAACTTGCCTTAGAAAAGTACACTCTCCAATAAAAAAGCACTAAGATTACTAGAATAGAATTTATTTGTTTCCTAAAAGAATCTAAATCAGATTTTGAGGAAAACGAATCGGAATGGGAAAATAATACTCTTGAAGATTTTTTAGAAATTCACTCTATAAAACATTAAACACACAATTGAAGAAAAACATGTGGTCGAATATAAAAACAACGTATAAATGGACTTCTTTGATCTGTCCTTCAATATTGTTAATTCTAATATTGAATTCATTTAGTTGTAAATCAATTCGATATAAACATGCTATTAAAAATACACCAAATGAGATTAAGATAGATACACACCTTTTAAAATTAAAGGTAATGATCTCTCAATATAACACTCCCGGTAGTGGACACGACAGGATACAATCGATAAATGTATTAGTTGATGAAAATCAAAATGATATATCAAATAGATTTAAACTAATTAAACAGTGTGTGCTAAAAGATAACAAAACATGGATTTCGAAATATTCAAGCATACCAAGTAAAAAGTCTAGTAAATTAATTGGAATTTCAAAAGGTGGACCACATTGGAACTTTAAAGAAGTTGTAGATATTATATGTTATTTTAGAGATGAAATAACTCAAATTGAGTATAGAATTAAATTTGAAGACAAAATGATTGGACTTATTCAATGAGGATGTAAAGTATTAATAAAAAAGAACGAGAGCATAACAATGTGTACATGGCTATTGCAGCTAGGATTTTTTATCCTATTCAACATTTTGGTTATAATTCAAATTTTCAGTACTATTGAATATTATATAGCTGCAACATCATGTACACTCACGTTATCGGCAACGAAAAAAAAGGAACTACTCAGGTCAAATTGAAATTACAAATCAATGATAAACAGTTGTTTATAAAATAATAATTTATTAAAATGTTTCAAATGTAACTGTAGTCACATTGTTACATCTTAAAAACAAGCAAAAACAGCTATATTTAGCTAAATAACATTTGGATTACGTCACAATTGACCTGAGTAGTTACAAAAAATGTAACTACTCAGCACATTTTAAAAAGTGATAAAAAACACTTAAATTAGAGAATGGATTTTGCATTCTTCATAAGAAAATTAAAAGAAAGAATACTCTCTTTGACCTTACAGTTAAAAGAAGCATTAAACATGTTAGATGATGCAGATGCAAAAATTGAGAAACTAGAAAAGAGAGTTAATCAACTTGAAAATTTAATTAATAAGGATGCTAAAAAAGTTGTAAAAAAGAATTCTAGAAACTCGAGCCTCCCCCCTTCTAAAGATATTTACAAACCCAAAAGAAATCAATCACTGAGAAAGAAAAGTGATAAAAAGTCAGGTGGACAACCTGGTCATAAAGGACATTTTCTTGAAATGTCAAAAACTCCTAACAAAATAATTCCAATCACTTCAAAAGTTTGTCAAGACTGTGGAAGTTACTTAAACTCTGACAAGAAAATACTGATTGAAAGTAGACAAGAAATTGACTTACCACCAATACAACCAATTGTCTATCAATATGATAGCTACGAAATAGCTTGTAATTGTGGTTGTTTGAATACTGGAAATTTTCCAGAACGACTCAAAACTAAAGTTCAATATGGACCTAATGTTAGGGCAATGATTAATTACATGTCAAACTATCAATACGTTCCTTATAAAAGAATGCAAGAGTTTTTTGAAGATGTCTTCAATTTGCATTTTTCACAAGGAACCATTCTTAATACCCTCAAAAGAACAGCAGCAAAAGCCAAGGTATTTATGCTTCTTTAAGAAATCTTATTGAACAATCAAAAGTAGTTGGAGGAGATGAAACGGGAGTTAGAGTAAATGGAGAATTGTATTACAACTGGGTTTGGCAAAACCAGAAAATAACTTTTATTGCTTGTGAATCTTCCAAAGGAAAAAAGAATATTTATAAACATTTTAAACACGGTTTTCCAAATGCAATCTTAATTTCTGACAGACATGCTGCCCACTTATCGACCCCATCTAAAGGCTATCAAATTTGTTGGGCTCATTTAATGAGACATTTAAATTACCTAACAGAATCAGAAGACAATCCTTGGCTTCATAAATTAATTGATATTTACAGAACTGCCAAAAAAATAAAAAAAGAAAAACCAGAATGG
>CALIIP010000203.1 GCA_938018045.1 uncultured Flavobacteriaceae bacterium | reverse complement strand
TCTTCAATAACTGCAGCAGCCTCTTCTTTTTCCATTTTTCTATACTTCCACTCTTCTCTTAAATATCCAATAATCCAATAAGGAATCACAAAAGTTAATAAGAAAATCATTAACCAAAATCCCATTGTCAATACAGTTAAGAATAATATAAAACCTGAAAACTGAGAAAAATCCATCATAATAGTAGTAATTTTTATTTCTGAAGCAAAAATACTACTTATTTTTTATTATTAAAATCTTTTTTTAGGAAATATTTAGACGTTAATTTTAGTAACTTTGTAATCAAATTATATTAAAGATGAAATTCAGAATAGAAAAAGACACAATGGGAAAAGTTGAAGTTCCTGCGGATAAATATTGGGGAGCACAAACTGAACGGTCACGCAATAACTTCAAAATTGGAAATCCAGCATCAATGCCTCTTGAGGTTGTTTATGGATTTGCGTATCTTAAAAAAGCAGCAGCGTATACAAACTGTGAGTTAGGAGTCTTAGCATCTGAAAAGAGAGATTTAATAGCGCAAGTTTGTGATGAAATATTAGATGGGAAGCATGACAGTCAATTTCCGCTAGTGATTTGGCAAACTGGTTCTGGAACACAAAGTAACATGAATGTGAATGAGGTAATTGCAAATCGTGCTCATGAAATTGCAGGAAATATAATTGGTGAAGGAGAAAAAACAATACAGCCAAATGATGATGTAAATAAATCACAATCATCAAATGACACTTTCCCTACAGGAATGCATATTGCTTGTTATAAAATGGTCGTTGAAAATACTATCAAAGGTGTTGAAAAACTTAGAGATACATTTCAGAAAAAAACAGAAGATTTTGCATCCATAGTAAAAATTGGTCGTACACATTTAATGGACGCAACACCATTGACTCTTGGCCAAGAATTCTCTGGTTACACATCACAACTTAATCATGGCTTAAAAGCGTTAAAAAACACTCTAGAGCATCTTTCTGAAGTTGCCTTAGGTGGAACTGCTGTAGGTACTGGATTAAACACACCAAAAGGATACGATGTATTAGTTGCAAAATATATTGCAGAGTTTACAGGACACCCATTTGTAACTGCAGAAAATAAATTTGAAGCATTGGCAGCACACGATGCCATTGTAGAAACTCATGGAGCATTAAAGCAACTTGCAGTTTCTTTAAATAAAATTGCAAATGACATTAGAATGATGGCTTCAGGACCACGTTCAGGAATTGGTGAGATTAGTATTCCAGCAAACGAGCCTGGATCTTCAATAATGCCTGGAAAAGTGAACCCAACTCAGTGTGAAGCCATAACAATGGTCTGTGCGCAAGTTATGGGTAATGATGTTGCTATTACTGTTGGTGGTACTCAAGGGCATTATGAATTAAATGTTTTTAAACCGATGATGGCTGCAAATCTTTTACAATCTGCAAGATTAATTGGTGATGCCTGTGTTTCGTTTAATGACAATTGTGCAGAAGGTATTGAACCAAATAACGAAGTAATTAAAGAGTTATTAAACAACTCCTTAATGCTTGTTACTGCGTTGAATACAAAAATAGGATATTATAAAGCTGCCGAAATTGCAAATACTGCACATGAAAATGGTACAACGTTGCGTGAAGAAGCAGTAAGATTAGGTTATGTGACTGAAAAACAATATGATGAATGGGTCATTCCTGCTGATATGACTGGAGGATTGAAGTGAAAATTATTTAGCACTTTGGTAAATTCGCTCAATAATATCAACAACTTTCATCCCTTCTAAAGCATTGGTTGAAATAGTTTTCCCTTTTTGAAGCACATCTATTACATTCTGAATTACATAATGATGATTTTGAGCAGAACCTTTATAGGAACCATAATCGTTTCCAGGGTTTGTTGGTTCTAAAACTGGCATTTCGTAATCTTTGATATGACAATGTTCAACTTCGTTCATATACTGACCTCCGATTTTAATTGAACCATTTTCAGCAATAATTGTCATAGAACTTTCCATGTTTTTATTCCAAACAACAGTAGAGAAGTTGAAACTTCCAATTCCTCCATTAACAAACTCAAAATTAACAATTCCTGCATCTTCAAAATCTGTCATTTTTTGATGTTTAAAATCTTTCATCACAGATTTTATATTGGCAATATCACCAAACAACCAATACATAATATCAATAAAGTGTGAGAATTGTGTGAATAAAGTTCCTCCATCCATTTTTTTATCTCCATGCCAAGAATCTTTAGTATAATAGCGTTCATCACGATTCCAAAAACTATTAATATGTACAGAATATATATCGCCTAATAAATTTTTATCAATCAAATCCTTAATCCATACTGAAGGTGGAGAATATCTGTTTTGCATCACAGCAAAAATTTGTTTAGAGACACTCAATGCTTTAAAAATAACTGCTTCAGCATCTGCCTTTGACAATGCCAACGGCTTTTCAATAACTACATGGTTATTTGCTTCAAGTGCTTTTATTGCTTGACTTGCATGCAAACCGTTTGGAGTTGCAATTGTGACAACATCAGTTGAAATATCAGATTTCAAAAAACTTTCTAAACTGCTATAAAAAGGAATGTCATATTGAGAGATATTTAATTCTTCTTTAGGCTTAATATCTATAAGTGCTACTAAGTCGGCATTACTATTTCGACTTATCATTTCTGCATGGCGTTTACCTATATGGCCACAACCTACTATCGCAAATTTTATGTTTTTTTTACTCAAAATTTATTTTCTCTTAAAAAGCTTTTTATAAAAAGGGACTTCTTCTTTTTCATAATATCCTTGACCATAACCGTAACCGTATCCATATCCATATTTTGATTTCATTTTAAAATCATTTAATATAATACTCGTTTTTGATAATTCTCCGTTTTTATATTTACCATTTATCATCTTCAACATCCCTTTGTGAGTGAAGTCTTGCCTAACAATATAAAGTGTTGCATCAGCGAATTTCAACAGTTCAAATGCATCGGCAACAAGACCTACAGGAGGTGTATCGAGAATTATATAATCATACTTTTGTTTTAAATAATCTAGCAATTCTTTAGTAGCTTCATTTAAAATGAGTTCTGAAGGGTTTGGTGGTATTGGACCTGCAGTAATTAAATCTAAATTTTCAACATGTGTTCTTTGAATTACTTCATCTTTTGTTTTTTGACCTATCAGAAAATTAACTACACCAACATCGTTCTTCAAATTAAAATCATCGAAAATTTTAGGCTTTCGCAAATCTAATCCAACCAATATTGTTTTCTTTCCGCTCAAAGCAAAAACTGTTGCCATGTTTATAGAAACAAACGTCTTCCCTTCTCCACTAATAGAAGAAGTTACAAGTATTGTCTTTGGTTTGTTTATTGTACTCCTATCAAATAAGAAATGTATATTACTACGTAACGCTCTAAATGCTTCTGCAACAACAGACTTAGGTTTCAATGCAACAGCCAAATTATTTTTTGTGGTACTTTTCCCTACTACACCTAAAACTGGTATTGGAGATAAATCTTCTACCTCTTCAATAGTTTGAATTTTGTTATTAAATACTTCAAAACCAACTATGACAAATAATGGTAAGATCACACCTAAAAGCAATCCAATCATATAATTGAATTCTTTTCTAGGCATTGTAGATACTTGGCCTGTATCTTTCGCTTTATCTAAAATAGTAATATCAGAAACACTAGCTGCTATAGCAATATCAGCTTCGTATCTTTTTTGAAGTAAATACTTGAAATTACCTTCAGTCATTGAGTATTTTCGCTGAAACACCAATAAACCTTGCTCTTTTTTTGGTAATTTTTTAAGTTGATAATTAAAACTATTTAATCTTCGATTACTGTTAGTTAAACTTAACTCAATGACATTTTTTATTGAGGATACATTTTCTAAAAGTACATCTTTAGCTGTTTCAATTTGCTGGTTTAAAGCAACTAATGATGGGTGATTATCGGTCACTTCATTTTGTAATTTCTCTTTCTCTATTGATAACTTTGTTAGCGTTGTTATTTTTGAACTTATAGAAGCATCTTCAATATCTATAATAGCAGGAGCTGGAATACTTGTATAATTCTGACTCGTTGTTATATACGTTTCAAGATTTTTATAATACTCCAATCTTTCCTTGTATGCTACTTGCTGTCTATCAAGTCCGTTTGCTTCAGAAAAAATTTGAGAACCTTCTGCAGAGAGGTTATATATGTTTTTCGACTCTTTATATTTGCCTATATCATCCTCTATAAGACGCAAACTATCTTGTGTATTTTTAAACTGTTCGTTAATAAACTCCAAGGTTTGATACGCATAATTAGTCTTCTGTTCCAACTGACTTTTTACCAGTACCTCTACTGTTCTATTAAGATAATCAACAAGGCGTTTTTTATTTGCTCCCATTGATGTAATGTTGAGTAAAGAAGTATTGTCAATTGAATTAGCACGTACATTATTATACTGCCTTACAGCGTCATTTATTGATTTAAAACTTATCATAAATGATTTTCCAGAGATATCACCAAAACCTTCAAGAGATTCTAAAGTGATATTTAAAAATGGTAGATTTATAGGCTTATCTAATTCGAATTTTTCTGAAAAATTTGAAGTAACGATATCGAATACGTGTATTTTTTCTGAATTGTAATTAATAACTTGTTTCGTATTTTCTTCTCCAAAGTCTATTGTCAAATTATAATTTATCGCATCTATAAAGTCAATTTTAATAATGGTGTTTAATAATTGAAATTTATCATCTTCTAAACGAACAATAAATGGTGTTTCACCATAGGTGTCTTCAGTTCTAAACCTACCTTCCTTTAAATACTGAATATAAAATTGCAAATCTTTTACAACTTGTTCGTTGTGTGAACGAGAACTAATAACCCTCCTTACTGATTCTACTTGGTCACTAGCACCTCCCCAATTAAAAGCAATACTTGTACCAGAAGCAAATAATGGGTTTTGCTTTTCTTTAATTGCAATTGTTGAGTTCAACCCATATATTCTTTGAGTAGAAATGTTCTTATAATGTGCTATTCCTAATGCAATTGGAATAGTAAGAAGAAACCATTTCCAGTTTGCTAAAACTCTGAAAATATATTTCTTTATATCAGATATACTTTCTTTAGAATTGTCAATAAAATTAGGGTTTATATCCATCTAATTATAAGTTTCTTGCTAATAAAACAGTTGTTGCTATAATCGATAAAATTGATGCTATTGTAGTAAAAGTTTGCAATCCAGTAGTTCCTGTTCCCCAAGTTTTTTGAGGCAATGCAGCAACATAAATTACATCATTAGGCTGAATGTAAAAATGTTCTGAATTAAAAACATCTATCGAAGTCATATCAATCGTATTTCGTTGAACGCCATCAATGGTTTTACGTATAATTTGAACATTTTTTCTATCACCTAAGGTACTTATACTCCCAGCATTTGCGAGTGCTTCAACAATTGTAACTTCATTTTGCTGTAAGTTTACAGTTCCAGGAGAACCAACTTCACCAGAAACAATAAATTTAATTCCTGATAACTTAACAGTCACAAAAATTGATTCTGTATTCTTAATAAAATTCTTCAGTTCTGATTCTATTTTCTCTCGTACTTCTCTTTCAGTATAACCAAGTACATTTAGTTCGCCTATGTATGGAATCCTAATATTACCATGTCTGTCAACTGTATAGCCACTGAAATATAGATTTTCACTAGAACCTTCTCTAACATCAGAAGCTCCAAAGAGTGCAACTAGTTTTGGGTCTTCTGCTTTAATCCCAATAGATAAAACATCGTTAACTTGCAATTTATAAGGCACATTTACAAGTCTGTGCAATTTAGATTCATTAGTTATCTCTCCTTGAAAATTAGTTGTTTTTTTTGCTGACAAACAAGAAGTTAAACTTGCTAATAAGAATATATAAAGTAAATTTCTATTCATTTTAATGATTATTTACGTCGCCATTATAATTACCTGTAATATGAAAATAATGATGTCTATTGGCAAATATAATTTTAAATCAGCTATTAAAATAATTTTTCCATTATTTTCGCCTTAGAAATTAAATCAAATGCTTTTTCAAATAAAATCCTACCTACAGTTTTTATTTAAATCTACCAATCATCATGGTGTGCACTCACCTTTTGTGTATGATTTGGTTACAAAATGCTTCTATAAAGATTCAAGCCATAATAAACTAAAGATAATAACTAAGTTTCGGTCTGATTTATTACAAAACCATGCTAAAATTTCTGTAACTGATTTTGGTAAAGGCTCAAAAGTTTTCAAATCAAATGAGCGTGAAATATCAAAAATTGCAAAAATTGCTGGAATATCAAAAAAACGATCTGAATTATTAATTAGAATTACAGAGTTTATTAAACCAACAACCGTTTTAGAAATTGGAACTTCTTTAGGAATCGGAACCGCAAGTTTACATATTGGAAATTCAACATCAAAAATCACAACACTTGAAGGTTGCAAGAATACTTCTCAAATCGCTAAAAATCAGTTTGATAAACTTAGTTTAAATAATATTGAATTACACGTTGGAGATTTCAAAGAAACGCTTCCTAAAGTATTAAAAGACAGCGTCTTCGAACTAGTTTATTTCGATGGTAATCATCAAAAAAAATCAACAATTGACTATTTTGAGCAATGCATAAATTCAATAAACAATAAGTCTATTTTTATTTTTGATGATATACATTGGTCAAAAGAAATGAGCGAAGCATGGGAATACATCAAAAACCATAAAAAAGTTACAGTTAGTATTGATACGTACTTTTGGGGAATTGTTTTATTCCGAAAAGAACAAGAAAAAGAACATTTTATAATTCGAGTATAAATTTTAATCTTTTAATTCTTAAATTTGTTGCATGAAAATTTACACAAAAACTGGCGATAAAGGAACTACTGGATTGTATGGAGGAACACGTGTTCCAAAATATCATTTACGAATCGAATCTTATGGAACTGTTGACGAACTAAACTCATATATTGGCTTAATCAAAGATCAAAAAATTGATGATATTTCTAGCGAATCACTTTTAAGAATTCAAAACGAATTATTTACTTTAGGCTCTATGTTGGCAACTCCAGCAGAAAAAGAAGTTTTAAAAAGTGGTAAAGAGCGTTTAAATATTCCGAAGATAACTGAAGAGTCGATTTTAAAATTAGAAAGTGAAATTGATACTATGAATGAAGATTTACCTGCAATGACACACTTTGTGCTTCCAGGAGGTCATACAACAGTGTCATATTGTCATATTGCTCGCTGTATATGCAGAAGAGCAGAGCGTATAAGTGTTCAACTTAATGATGAAACGCCAATAGATCCAAATATATTAATGTATTTAAACAGACTTTCTGACTATCTTTTTGTGTTGGCACGAAAATTGACTTATGATAATCAAATAGCAGAAATCCCTTGGATTCCTAAGAAAAACGACTAAGTTCTTAACTTTCTTGAAAAATAAACAGTAAATAACTTGTTTTTCTACGCGAAAAAATTATTTTTGCAAAAAATTAAAACACAGAATACATGTATTGGACATTAGAATTAGCATCATATTTAGCAGATGCGCCATGGCCAGCAACCAAAGACGAGCTTATTGACTATGCAATTAGAACAGGAGCACCATTAGAAGTTGCAGAAAATTTACAGGATCTTGAAGATGAAGGTGAATCGTATGATTCGATCATTGAAATTTGGCCTGACTATCCGACCGAAGATGATTATCTTTGGAACGAAGATGAATATTAAACCATTAAAAAATAACATAGAAAAGTCTCTTTTGAGGCTTTTTTTTTGTTTAATTTTGAACACATATAAGACAACATAAATTATGAGTATATTAGATTCTATATTAAAGGTTTTTGTAGGAGACAAAACAAAGAAAGACCTTAAAGAATTACAACCTATCGTTGATAAAGTACTAGCCGTTGAAGGAAGTATTACTGCACTTTCAGACAATGAGTTACGTGCAAAAACGCTTGAGTTTAAAGAAAGGATTACCGAATCTATTAAGCCAGTTGAAGATAAAATTACTGCATTATTAGAAGAGTCTAAAGAAGCAAATATCGACAGGAAAGAAGAAATTTATACCGAGATTGATAATCTAAAAGATGAATCTTACAAAGTATCTGAAGAAACACTTCAAGAAATTCTTCCAGAAGCATTTGCTGTGGTTAAAGAAACTGCACGTAGATTTACCAACAATAAAACGATTACTGTAACTGCAACTCCTTTTGACAGAGAATTATCAGCAATAAAAGACAATGTAGAGTTAGATGGTGACAAAGCCATTTACTACAATACTTGGGATGCAACAGGAAAACAAATTACTTGGGACATGATACATTATGATGTTCAGTTAATTGGTGGTTCAGTATTACATCAAGGAAATGTTGCCGAGATGATGACAGGAGAAGGTAAAACGTTGGTTGCAACATTACCAATATACCTAAATGCACTTACAGGAAACGGTGTACACGTAGTTACAGTTAATGATTACTTGGCAAAACGTGATGCTGCTTGGATGGCGCCAATCTTTGAATTTCATGGTTTAAGTATAGATTGTATCGATTACCACCAACCAAATTCTGATGCACGTAGAAAAGCATATAATTCTGATATTACCTACGGAACAAACAATGAGTTTGGTTTTGATTATTTGCGTGATAACATGTCTAATTCGCCAAAAGATTTAGTACAACGTGCACCAAATTATGCAATTGTAGATGAGGTCGATTCTGTATTGATTGATGATGCTCGTACACCATTAATTATCTCTGGAGCAACACCTCAAGGCGATCGTCACGAGTTTAATGAATTAAAGCCGAGTGTTGATAGTATTGTAAACATCCAACGAAAATATCTAGTTGCCGTTTTGGCTGAAGCAAAGAAATTAATTGCTGAAGGTGATACTAAAGAAGGTGGATTTCAATTATTGAGAGTTTACAGAGGTTTACCAAAAAACAAAGCCTTGATTAAATTCTTATCGCAAGAAGGAATCAAACAATTACTTCAAAAAACAGAAAACTTTTATATCGCAGATAATAATCGTGAAATGCACCATATTGATGCAGAATTATATTTTACGATAGATGAAAAAAACAATTCCATAGAACTTACTGATAAAGGTGTTGAGCACTTATCAAAAGATCATAACGATGCTGATTTCTTTGTAATGCCAGATATTGGTATGGAAATAGGAAAGTTAGAAGACAAAAACTTATCCGCAGAAGAAATCACTAAAGAAAAAGAAGTTTTATATCGTGATTTTGGTGTAAAAAGTGAGCGTATTCATACAATGAATCAACTTTTAAAAGCATATACTCTTTTTGAAAAAGATGTAGAATATGTGGTGATGGAAGAAAAGATTATGATTGTTGATGAGCAAACAGGTCGTATTATGGATGGTCGTCGTTATTCTGACGGATTACATCAAGCACTTGAAGCCAAAGAGAATGTGAAGATTGAAGCTGCAACACAGACGTTTGCAACTGTAACGCTTCAAAATTACTTTAGAATGTATCGTAAACTTTCTGGAATGACGGGAACAGCGATTACAGAAGCAGGAGAATTGTGGGAAATCTATAAGTTGGATGTTATTGAAATACCAACAAACAAACCTTTAGCAAGAGACGATAAACAAGATAAAGTTTATAAAACTGCACGTGAAAAATACAATGCAGTAATTGAAGAAATAAATGTATTGGTAGATCAAGGAAGGCCTGTTTTGGTCGGTACAACATCTGTTGAGATCTCAGAATTATTGGGTAGAATGCTTGCAATGCGTAAAATTAAACACAACGTATTGAATGCAAAACTCCATAAAAAAGAAGCAAATATTGTTGCTGAAGCAGGAGATCCTGGAGTTGTAACAATAGCAACAAATATGGCTGGACGTGGAACTGATATTAAATTATCTGACGAAGTCTTAGCATCTGGAGGTCTTGCAATTATTGGTACAGAACGTCATGATTCACGTCGTGTAGACAGACAGTTAAGAGGTCGTGCAGGAAGACAAGGTGATGTTGGTTCGTCGCAATTCTATGTATCACTAGAAGATAATCTTATGAGATTGTTTAACAGTGAGCGTGTTGCAAAAATGATGGATAGAATGGGACTTGGAGAAGGTGAAGTAATTCAGCATTCAATGATCTCTAAATCTATAGAAAGAGCACAAAAGAAAGTTGAAGAGAATAACTTTGGTATTCGTAAAAACTTATTGGAATATGATGATGTAATGAATTCACAACGTGAAGTTGTCTATAAGCGTCGTCGTCATGCATTGTATGGAGATCGTTTACAAGTTGATATTGTAAACATGATTTTTGATACGTGTGCCAATCTAATAAATGAGAATAAACCTCACGATGACTTTACAAACTTTGAGTATGAGTTAATTCGTTTCTCTGCTACTTCTTCACCGTTTACAGAAGATGAATTTAAAACTAAAACTGTAGAAGAATTAACAGATACTTTGTTTGATGTCATATACAAGCATTATCAGAATAAAATAGAGCGCAATGCAGTTTCTGCTTATCCTGTTATAAAAGATGTGTTTGAAAAACAAGGTGATAAATATGAGCGTATTGTAGTTCCTTTTACTGATGGAAATAAAACAATTCAAGTTGTTACAAATTTGAAAGAAGCGTACGAATCTAAAGGAAAAGTATTAGTAACAGATTTTGAAAAGAACGTTACACTTGCCATTATTGATGATACTTGGAAAGACCATTTACGTCAAATGGATGAGTTAAAACAATCGGTTAGAAACGCACAATGGGAACAAAAAGATCCTTTATTGATTTATAAGTTTGAGTCTTTTGAATTGTTTCAAACGATGCTAAACAAAGTGAATAAAGAGGTGTTATCATTCTTGTTTAAAGGAGAATTGCCAAACCAAAATGCAACGCAAGTTTCTGCTGCAAGAGAACGCACAAGAGAGAAAGTACAATTGACAAAAGAAGATTTTGCAAGTCAATCTCAACAAACAAATACCAATCAAACGCAAGAGCGTCAGCCAGTTGAAACATTTGTAAGGACTGAACGTAAAATTGGTCGAAACGATAGAGTCACGATTAAAAACGTGATGAGTGGTGAGAATAAAGAAGTAAAATACAAACAAGCAATTCCATTAATCCAAAAAGGAGAATGGGTTTTGACGGA
>CALIIP010000202.1 GCA_938018045.1 uncultured Flavobacteriaceae bacterium | reverse complement strand
CCCTTCAAAGATATATTGTTGGAAAACGCTTTCAACATCATTAATAGTAATAATTTTCGAAAGAATCTCGTGAAACAAATTTCCATATTCTATAGCATTCTCTTGTTTAGTGTCCCACAATCTAGAAGAATTTGCCACAATAGATATGTCGTGATTTTTCCATGGAGAAGAAATAAACTTTTCTTGGGTAATAAAATCTTCTACTTTTTGAGGCTTATCTTTAAATGAAGTTCTTTTTGGAGTGCCAAAGTTATATTCAAATTTTTCTTCTTGCCATGAATTTTCCCCTAATTGATTCTTTAAAAAATCAATTAACAAATCTGAATAAAAGCGTGCATTATCTAAATCATTAACCTTTGACTTTTTTTCTGAAACAATATACAATTGCTCTACAGCTCTTGTTGTTGCTACATAAAACAAATTTACACTATCCAATTCTATTTCTTCACGTCTTTGACTATATAGTTGCTCTCCATATTCTCCAGTATAATTTAACTTTTTAGAGTAATCAACTAATGAAGTCTCAAAATTTAAAAACTGTTTTTCGTGAAAATTATCATACCAAATTTTTGGCTTAATTTCACGGTACATATCTAAATCATATGGATAAATAACAACTGGAAATTCTAAACCTTTTGACTTGTGAATTGTCATGATTTTCACTGCATTCTGTCCATCAGGAATTGTTATACAGAGCTTTTCTTTTTTCTGCTCCCAATAATCTAGAAAACCACTCAAATCACTTCCTTTTCTTTGCTGATATTCTAGTGCAAAATCTAAAAAAGCCAAAACAAAGGCATTTGGAACTGATACTAAATCAAAACAGCGAATTATATATTCAATACTATCATAAAACGGAAGTGAGTCAAATTCAGTTTCATTAAAATTATAGTTGTATTTTTTTAGAGTTTCGAAAATTTCTTTATTTGATTTTTCTTGTAACTCCGCAATAAAATTATGCCTATCTAATTGAATGTCGGTTTTTTTACTTAAAAAGTATAATGCATTTACAAACGATTTAGAATCTTCAGAATTGTTTAAAAACGACATCAAATCAATCATAAAACTAACTGTCTTATTGTTTTTCAACAAGAGTGTTTCTGAAGAAATTATATCAATATTGTTTTCGGTTAAATAATTCGCAATAGCAAATCCTTCTTTCTTTTTTCTGACCAAAATACAAACATCACTCAACGCAAAATTCGAGTCTAAGTTTTGAATAATACTCAAAACTTTTTTAGGGAAAATTAAGTCTTTTTCTTCATTATCTTTTTCTTTTTCTACAAATGAAATTTGTACAAAACCACCTTCTTTTAAAGTCTTTTTTTGTTGATTCCCTTTTAGATATAAATTTTTATGTTTATTGCTTGAAAAAAACGTTGAAATATGAGAATAAAACTGATTATTAAACTCAATTATTTCAGAATAACTCCTGAAGTTGGTTTCTAAGTTTTTCAACTCTTTTGCAATTGGAAAAGGGTTATTTTCTTCAGTTAAATCTATAAATTGTTCTGCTTTTCCTCCTCGCCAACGGTAAATTGCCTGTTTTGAATCACCAACCAACATTAAATTTCCTTGATCACCTTCAAGCGTTTCAGAGATTAAAGCATTCTCTATCAACGGAATCAAGTTTTGCCACTGCAATTGCGATGTGTCTTGCATTTCATCAATAAAATAATATCGAAACTTTTCTCCTAATCGCTCATAAATAAATGGCGCAGGCTCATCTTTTATTTTATCAGAAATTAATTGATTAAACTCTGCGTTTAAACGAATATTATTTTGCTCTTTTATCTCGTTTAATGATTGATTAATATGCTTTAAAACCGCTAACGGAATCAAACTTTTCAAAACCAAGTTGTTCTTTGTATAAACCTGATATAAATTTTCTGACTCAACATATAAATCTAATAAAGTTGGAAGGATTTCCTCAATTGAAGTTTTAATATCTTCAGATTTGGATTTTGCATAAAAGGTGTTTTCTTCTATACGTTCACGCAATTTATTTTGATCAAAAAAACCTGCTTTTTCAATATTTTGAGAGAGGTTTAAAAAGTGCTTTGGAAGCATTGAATAATAAAAATCATTGTATTCTAAATTCATAGAACTAATTATTTCCAATCCTTTATTCCCTATTTCAGCGAACCTTTCTTCAATAATTTTATTGCTCTTTCTTAGATGTTTTTTTAATTCAATAAAGTCTTGAACTGATTTTTTATCTAATTTTTTTAAGTGCTTTATATCATTCTCATTCAATAAAATTCTTGCGAATTCTTTTAAATCGTGTGAAATATCCCAAGACTTATCATCATCAGCCTTGTCTAAAGAATAGTCAATTAAAACACTTGTTAAATCTTTGTCAAAACCTATTTTAGAAATAAGTAAGTCAACAGCTTCTTCTAATAAAGAGTTTGCATCCATTTCTACATCAAAATTTAATGAAAGCCCTAAGTCAAAAGAAAAATTTCTAATAATTCGATGTGTGAAAGCATCAATAGTTGTAATGTTAAAAGCTGAGTAATTTTGTAGAATGCTATTTAAAACACGTTTAGAACGCTGTTGAAGAGCTTCGTTAGAAACAGCAATTTCTTCGCTTATTTTCACAAACATATCGTTTGTTTTTCCTTCAGAAAATTCTTTCAAGTTTTGAAGAACACGCTCCTTCATTTCTGCAGACGCTTTGTTGGTAAAGGTAATTGCTAGTATGTTTTGAAACCGAAAAATATCATCCGTAGAAAGAAGAATTTTAAGATATTCTTTTACAAGCGTAAAAGTTTTTCCACTTCCAGCAGATGCGTTATAAACTTGAAATTGTGATGTGTTTGATTGCACTAACTTTTTTATGCAAAATACATTATTAATATCAAAAAACCGAAACTAATTCAGTATTGAAATATTATTCGAAACATTCAGTTCCGTGACCTTTGTTTCTTCTTCCACTTCCAAATCGATGTATAATACTAATCGAGTATTGAAAGTGTTGAACCATTGGGAAATCAAGTTCCGCATATTTATAGGCTGCGTCTGCATTTACACCAAACTGATCTGAAAACCAATACTTAATCCCTAATCCTGTGTTAAAAGTTCCTGCAGATTTATCATCTATTGATGTGTATCCTGTACCAATTGAAAGATATGGTTTGAACTTTTCTGTATCTTTAAGAATATTATACTGTACTGAAAGGTCAAATGCGCTAAAAGACAAATCATCAACTCGCATATCTCCTATATTATAAATTTTATTTCTAGTATAAGCAAGGTCTAAAGAAAAGTTTTTCCAAATATGTCGCGATATATTAATTTTAGGGTGTCCTGATTGATTCCAATGGTCTTCAACATTAAACAACTCGTTCCCAAACCCATTAAAGTTTCCTGTAATTTGTCCAATTCCGTTTGAAGGGAAGAAATCTATTGCATTCATTCCTAATCCTATTACCCATTTATTTTCTTCGTCTTGAGAATACGAATTTTGAGTTGCAAAAATCATTATTAATAAGACAATAATGATGTTTAATGTTTTAAATTTCATGCTTTTTGGATTTTAAAGTCAACAAATAAACGTAAATTCTATCTAAAAAGTGCCTAATACTTGTTATAAATTTCTTGAATTGTTTCCGATATTCTATTTTTTACTTCAGATGAAGACTCTTTAAAATGATTATTCATATAACTGAAAATAAGCAAAGTCCCTTTCTTTGTGATAAGATAACCACTTAAATTATAATTGTTTGAAAGTGAACCTGATTTTGCAAAAACAAATGTTTTTTCTTTATTAGGAAAATAACTAAATAATTTTTCTTGCGGAATTTCATCATGCATTTTTGCCAATAGATGTATTATGTCATTTGGTGTAAATAAATTATACCGAGACAATCCTGAACCGTCAACCCAACGAGGGGTTTCTGGTAAATCCTGTAAATAATTATCTAAAGAGTATTTTATTGCTTCTTTAACGCTGTGCTTTTTTGAAACTTCATAACCTACTTGAAGCATTAATTGTTCTGATATAAAATTATCACTATCAACCAATAATTTGGCTAGTAGAATGTCCTTTTTTTCGCTATATAATGGCTTAAAATTATATTTTTTATTTGGAATTAAAACCACATTCTTATCAATTTCATCACTCAATAATTGTGCAGTCAATTCATTTGAAGTGATAAATGGCACTTCATATTCTTTATTTTTTTCTCTTTTTGCATAAAATTTGTTTTCAGAAGTTTCTCGTCTCAAAGAACCATTAGAAAAGAAAATTTTATCTTTAAATGCTGTTATGTTGCTGGAAATTATATCGTTTTCAACAGAATATCTCAAGATGTTGCCATTTGTAGGAAGCAAACTTTTTCCTGGCATATAATAGTATGTATAATCATCCCACGCCCAACCACTTCCATAATGAGGCTCATCAATAGTTGCATCTATCAAAAAAATTGGTGTTTTTGAATTTTTAAGAAAATCAAGGATTTTATTACTTTCTGAAGTGTATAATAATGAAGGATCTGCTGTTCCCTTAATAATCAATGAATCTACAGTTTTATAATATTCTAAACCTTTGATAGAATCTCCTAAAGTTTTATATACCGTATAAAATGTAAAAAGTTTGGTGTTAGAAGCTGGCGTAAAATACTTCTTTCCGTTGTGATTTATAAGTTCCTTTTTTGTCGTTGGATTATACAACACAAATCCTTTAAAAGATGTGTTTCCTTTATCCTCTTTGCTAAATTCTTTTTTAAGTTTATGTGTTGTTCCGCAAGAACTTAACAGAACTATAATTAAAACGAATGTTATTTTTTTTAGCATTATGACTTTATTATCTTCAAATATAATAAAAAAGCCGTCACGCCAAAGGCGGACGGCTTTACTTATAACTTTTAACGACTTAATTAGTCTTTGTTTACTCTTTTTATGGTATCCATAAAATCATCTAAATCAGGAATACGTAAAAACATTTTTATAGCTTCATCAACAATTTTGTCTGCTTTTTCATCATCAAATCCTAATCCTACAGCAATTTTCGTTAGCAAACTGACTCCATGTTCCGAAACACGACCATCAATCAATAACATTCTTGTAGAAAAATATAAACTTTCTAAACGTTCTTGATAGTTTGTTGCAGAAGTTGTAGGGTAATTATTCGGATTCTTTAAAATACTATTATATTCTTCCGTAGAAATATCTAATATTCTAGCCAATCTTTCTAATAAATTTTCTTCTCTTTGCTCTATCTCACCATCTAACAAGGCTAATTTAACAATATCAGCAAAATGACCGATATTTCTTTTATGAGCACCACTTGAATATAAATCTGAAATTGACATAATTTTCTTTTTTATGTTAGTCTTTATTTACACGTTTTATTGCCTTAGTAAAATCTTCTAAATCATTATCATTCATTGCTAAATGAATTGCTTCATCAACTACTTTTTCTGCGTTATCAGTTGGGAAACCAAGACCAATTGCAACCTTACGCATTACTTTTGCTTCGTCACCAGTAACTTCGCTATCAGCAAAAATCATTTTTGTTAAATTAAACAAACGCTCAATACGCATGTCATAGCCAACAGGAGGATTCATTGCATATTTTTCAGGTTTTATAAGTACTCTTTTAAAATCTGAGTCTGAAATATTTAAGCGTCTTGCCATTCTGTCTAACAACAATAACTCTTCATCTGTTATAATATCATCTGCTAATGCAAGTTTAACAATATTTGAAAAGTGCCCTAAATCTCTTTTATGAGCGCCACTTGAATATAAATCTGAAATTGACATAGTTTTTATTTTATTAGTATAGCAAAGATACTTAAACATCCTAAAAAAATTAATTATTATCTATTCTTTTTCTGATGAAAGTATATCTTTGTCAAAAATGTGATTAATTGAGTAAACAAAACATTGTTTCCGCTTACGAACAATCGTCAAAAGTCAAGGAGATTGTCCAACAATTACAACACGAAAAAAACCATTTTCAAATTACGAATTTGGTTGGCTCGTCGTTGTCTTTTGTTATTTCTACAACTTTCAAAACTTTAGAAAAACCGCTACTAATTATTCTTAACGATAAGGAAGAAGCTGCCTATCATCTGAATGATTTAGAGCAATTGGTTGGCGAAAAAAATGTGCTTTTTTATCCAGGATCTTACAGAAGACCGTATCAAATTGAAGAAACTGACAATGCAAATGTTTTGTTACGTTCTGAAGTTTTAAACCGAATTAATTCTCGTAAAAAACCTGCAATTATCGTTACATATCCTGCAGCGTTATTTGAGCAAGTAATTACAAAACGTGAACTAGAAAAAAACACACTCAAACTAACTGTTGGTGAAGAAGTTTCGTTAGATTTTATCAACGAAGTGTTGTTTGAATATAAATTTAAACGTGCAGATTTTGTTACGGAACCTGGAGAATTTTCTGTTCGAGGTGGAATCATAGATGTTTTTTCTTTTTCTAATGATGAGCCTTATCGAATTGAGTTTTTTGGAGATGAAGTTGATAGTATCAGAACATTTGATGTAGAAACGCAATTGTCATCCGAAAAATTGAATAAAATCAGCATTATGCCAAATGTTGAGAATAAATTATTGGAGGAAAATCGTGAAAGTTTTTTAAAGTACATTCATCAGAAAACAATCGTGTTTTCAAAAAATGTCGAGTTGCTTTCTTCACGCTTAGATAAACTTTTTGAAAAAGCAGAAACTGCTTTTAACTCCCTTTCAACAGAAATAAATCATGGAAAACCAAATGAATTATTTTGTAATGGAGATTTAATAGAAAATCAATTACAAGAATTTTCTTTGGTGGAAATTGGCTTATCTAAACAAGAGTCAAATGCTGTTATTAAATTCGATACATCACCTCAACCATCATTCAATAAACAATTTGATTTACTGATTGAAAATCTGCAAAAAAATACTGAAAACGGATATACAAATTACTTGCTATGTGATAATCAAAAACAAGTAAAACGATTTGGTGATATTTTTGACGACAACGAACAAAAAATAACTTACAAAACAATTGTTTTTCCTATTTATCAAGGTTTTATAGATAACGATGCAAAAATTGCTTGTTATACAGATCATCAAATTTTTGAACGTTTTCATAAGTTTAGATTAAAAAATGGATACGCCAAAAAACAAGCAATAACACTCAAAGAACTTACAAATCTAGATATTGGTGATTATGTAACGCATATCGATCATGGAATCGGAAAATTTGGAGGACTTCAAAAAATAGACGTTGAAGGCAATCAACAAGAAGCCATTAAATTAATGTATGGAGATAGAGATGTCTTATATATTAGTATTCATTCGCTACATAAAATTTCCAAGTACAACGGTAAAGATGGAAAGGCGCCAAAAATGTATAAGTTGGGTTCTGGTGCTTGGAAAAAACTCAAGCAAAAAACCAAAACACGCGTTAAGAAAATCGCGTATGATTTAATTAAATTATACGCAAAACGTAGAATGCAAAAAGGGTTTCAGTTTGGTCCTGATACGTTTATGCAACACGAACTCGAAGCCAGTTTTATTTACGAAGATACTCCTGATCAATTTACGGCTACGCAAGACGTAAAAACCGATATGGAAAAAGAGCAACCGATGGATCGTTTGGTTTGTGGTGATGTTGGTTTTGGGAAAACAGAAATTGCTATTCGTGCGGCTTTTAAAGCAGTTGATAATGGCAAGCAAGTTGCTATTTTAGTTCCAACAACCATTCTTGCTTTTCAGCATTTTAAAACTTTTACTGAACGACTAAAAGACTTTCCTGTAACGGTAGATTACCTCAACAGATTCCGAACTACCAAACAACGAAATGTAGTTTTAGAAGGATTAGAAAGTGGTGCTGTAGATATTGTGATTGGTACACATCAATTGACAAACAAGGCCATAAAGTTTAAAGATTTAGGATTGCTAATTGTTGATGAGGAACAGAAATTTGGAGTATCGGTAAAAGACAAGTTAAAAACGATTAAAGAAAATGTTGATACGTTGACTTTGACTGCAACTCCGATTCCGAGAACTTTGCAATTTAGTTTGATGGCTGCGAGAGATTTATCGGTTATAAATACGGCTCCACCAAATCGTCATCCTATTGATACAGAAGTTATTCGTTTTTCTGAAGAAACGATTCGTGATGCAATTCAATATGAGATTTCTAGAGGAGGACAAGTGTTTTTTATCCATAATAGAATAGAAAATATCAAAGAGGTTGCAGGAATGATTCAGCGTTTACTTCCTGATGCAAAAATTGGAATTGGTCACGGTCAAATGGAAGGGAAAAAGTTAGAAAAACTGATGCTTGCATTTATGAATAATGAGTTTGATGTTTTGGTGTCTACAACGATTGTTGAAAGTGGTTTGGATGTGCCAAATGCCAATACAATTTTTATAAATAATGCTAATAATTTTGGACTTTCAGACTTGCATCAAATGCGTGGACGTGTTGGTAGATCAAACAAAAAAGCATTTTGTTATTTCATTACGCCTCCCTATCATATGATGACCGACGATGCTCGAAAACGTATTGAAGCGCTCGTTTTATTTTCTGAATTAGGTAGCGGCTTGAACATTGCAATGAAAGATTTAGAGATTCGTGGTGCAGGAGATTTATTGGGCGGAGAACAAAGCGGATTTATTAATGATATTGGTTTTGATACCTATCAAAAAATACTAAATGAAGCGATTGAAGAACTCAAAGAAAAGGAGTTTAAAGAATTATATAAAGACGATAAAAAACCTAAAAAATATGTCAAAGAAGTACAAATTGATACTGATTTTGAAGTTTTAATTCCTGATGATTACATCTCTGTAATTTCAGAACGATTGAGTTTGTACAATAAGTTGGGCGATTTAAAAACGGAAGAAGAATTACTCCAATTTGAAACTGATATGATTGATCGTTTTGGCGAAATTCCTACGCAAGTTGTAGACTTATTAAACAGCGTTCGTATCAAATGGATTGCCAAAGAAATTGGTTTGGAACGTATCATTTTGAAGAAAAAAAGATTGATTGGTTATTTTATTGCTGATTCACAAAGTGGTTTCTACCAAACAGCAAACTTTACGCGTGTTTTAGAGTATTTAAAGAAAAACCCTAAGTCGTGTGTGATGAAAGAGAAACAAACCAAAAACGGTTTGCGCCTTTTAATTACCTTTATTCATATAGATTCTGTAGATAAGGCGCTAGAGGTTTTGAAGAGGGTTTAAATCACCTCAAACAATTTCCCTTGTAACGGCCTCACAACCCCTTTCATTTCCATTGTAAATAAAAGCGTCGCCATTTTATACACAGGTATTTGGCAATCCAAGGCAATCGTGTCCAAGTATTTCTTGCCGTTTTTGAGAAGGTAATCGTAGATTTTTTGCTCTTCGTTTGTGAGTTCTACAAACAATTGTTTTTGCACAGCCATTGGCTGCTTGTCATTCAATTCCCAATTCAAAGCGTCAATCAAATCTTGTGCAGAAGTAAGAATTCCGGCTTTGTTGTATTTTATCAAGTTGTTGCAACCTTTACTCAAGCTATCTGTAGTTTTTCCAGGAACGGCAAACACATCTCGACTATAAGAATTGGCAATATCTGCAGTTACTAAAGAGCCTCCTTTTTCGGCAGATTCAATAATAATTGTTGCTTCAGAAATTCC
>CALIIP010000201.1 GCA_938018045.1 uncultured Flavobacteriaceae bacterium | reverse complement strand
TTGGTTGGTGAGTGGCTGAATGTAGGAACGGAATGAAGCTACTCCCGAGCGTGAGAGAAGCTGCTGAATTTATGAAATGAGTGAAGGTGGAAGATTGGATGCTGTGCGCGTTACGGCTGAATGGAGGAACGGAATGAAGCTGTAAATGGATTTGAGTAAAGCAAAAAAACAGCTTCCAATCTGACTCCTGAAGGAATGGAATAATGAAGCTGCTGACGAACGGATAGGAAACAGTTTTTCCAAGTTACAGAGACGCTGATTTTCGCTTCAAGCTAAACTCAAAACCAAACCCGCGCTTTCGTCGCTTGTAGATTCAAAAATCAATTTTACAAATTTAATTCCTTACATTTAATTTCAACTTAAACTTTTTTTTACCTTATCAAATACAACCGCCAATATTCTACATTTCTAAAGTGTTATTGGTAAAAAAAAATACCCGATTCAATTAATTTTGAATCGGGTTTCTAAATTCTTATTTTTTACCTCTTCGATACAAATTTGCAAAACTTGAAATTTCATCTTTTGTCAACCTTCTAGGAATCAAACTTCCAATTCCTTTTCCCTCGTTTTCTATTTTTCTTTTTGCAGCTTCAAAAGCTTTGATTCCTTCTCCGTCTCCATATTCAAAAATTTCTTTTCTGTCTGTCAATATTCCACCAAAGATTTTTTTTATCTCAGGATCAAATGTCACTATCCTTTGTTTCTCATTCTGATGAATTTCCAAAATAGGATCCTTGTGGTGAACCGTTGGCATCTTGCCCTTGAATTTTTGGTTCGTAGACATCCCCATTTTCTTCTTGATATCGTTTAGACTTGGCATAATTGATTGCATTTTGAAGCAGATATTCGACAACTTCTTCCGAGTTAAAAGTTCTACCAGTTTCTTCTTTTAGAAAAACTTGAACTTCAACTAGATTCTTAAAACCTTGATCTGATAATTCTAAATGCATGCCCTCTAAGTTTTTAAAGTTTGAATATCTAAGTTATATAATTAATACAAATAATGTGCATATTTGCAATGCTTAAGTTTTAGATTGGCGACTCTTGGATTAATTACCCTTGAGTCGCCTCTCGATTTTCTGAAACTATCTTATTGAGTTTTTCAGTTGCTCTAATCGCTCTTTTTAAATTAGTTTCTCCAACTTCGATTAAAGCTTCTATGACATTTAAATCCCATCTTCTACCCGCAACAACTTCTGATATAAAGGATTTTGAAACAGCTAATTTTTCTGAAATTTCTCCATGCGCTCCTCGATGTAACAATGGTTTCAAATCCTTCATTCTAGCTTTCAATTCTCGCTTTACTTGCATCGGTGTTCTAGTCTCTGACATATATTTCTGCTTTTTAAAAACAAGATAGTTGAATCTTTATAAAATTGAAAGTTCATCTTAAATAATTGATTTTGGTTTTGTTCAACAAGGGCTGATCGTCGGGCGTTGCCACGACTATCAGCCCTTAATATTATGCCTCGTTTTTATTTTTTAAATATTTACCTCAAATGAAAATTTATGGAAATGACCTATCATACTTTTGATAAATGTAAAATATCCATTTTTTATTAAGGCAATAATTAATGGATTGTATTTTGAATCAACTAGCTTTCTATAGTGCATTGGGTTATATCTTATAATATTGCTTAAATGGAAATATGCTAAAGCTATTGAAAGTTCTTCATTGAAAACATGTTTTTTACCACTTACACCAGTATACAAATGAAATTCTTTACAATTATTACAGTAATAATTACTCATGTAATATTTATTAATGTTAGAATCAATAAATTTATCAATTTCACTTTGGGTTTTTATTGGCGTTTTTGAAATAAAAGAATCATTTCTACCTAAGCGAAAATTTTTCATGGATTTTACTTTTCTTAAAGAAGGTAACTTTCCATAAGTATAAGAATGATTTGTCAGCATTATGTATTGTTCCTTACCAATCTTTGTTAGGTTACCTTTCAATTCAATTCTTTGAGGTTTTTCAGAACTGACCAATACGTATTCAGCTGATATATCCTTGATTTGTGTGTATAAATCTTGGATTTTAATTTTTATTCGTTCCTTGCTCCTAATCGTTTGACCTGAGATTAATTGATAATAAAATGGTATTGCTCCTTTCTTATAAAAATATAATTCCTCATTAAAAAAATCTCTTCCCATCTGTTTTTCATTGTAGGACATTCCATGCCTTAAGTTGCGATTTAAATCACTCCTTTTATTCATAAATAATAAATGGGCTTTAATTAAATTGAGACAAGAATAATAAAGAGGTAAATATGACAATTCTTCTTTACTATTAAATGCTTGTTTTGCCAAATCAAGTGAAAGCGAAATATGCTCCTTAATATGTTTTGCAAGCATTTTTCTTTCCGTGCTATTTTTTATGTTATGCTTGTTTAACAATATTCCTTCTGTAAAATCTAAACTTTTGAAGAATGAAAGATAGTTCATTGTTTCTTCAAGTACGTCTAACCTTGTGGTTATGATATTTGGTTTATTATATCTTAAAAGATTTACGTTTAATTCCATTGATGAATTTTCTTTTCTTTTTTTTAATGAGGCATAACGGTTTTGTATATGCGCAGGTCAGGCGCATAGCCTGACTTGCCGTATATATTTTGTTCGGCACAGCATTCTTTTTTTTTATTGAAAATAAATTGTAGTTGAAAAACCGTCTTTAATGGAAACATCTTCAATTTTGCCTGATTTGTTATACATAACTTCAATTTGATACGAGTCTTTTATATGTCCGTCCATAGCGTCATCAGCACTAGCACAAAAGAGAACAATAGAATGAGCAAGTTTAGAGTTACCTGAAATTTCATATGGTTCTGTGTGAATAATAAGATAAGTAATCTTTTTCTTTCCCTTTTCTTTGAATGAAATTGTTTCTAAATCTTTGCTGTAATAGGTGTCAATTCTCATTTGGCAACTTTTGGCTACATAGACGCAATCATCCGCACCTTTGTAGCAAAATGTTTTTTTAGAGGTATTCATATTTACATCTGGTTTTTGAGCAATAGCCTGACCAGATATAAAAATGAATGATGCAATCATAACAAATGTAAGTGCTAATTTTCTTCTAATCATAATTAATATTTTAGTGATTTTTGTGTGTAACTGTCCTCAATCGAATTATTTTCTTTGTTTGTAGAAAATGAAAAACCGGTTTTTATGTTTAGCAGAATTGGCAAATAAAAAATATTTTCTTAACTGCCAATTCGGAGACATATTTACAATTCTTTGATCCGATTTTTTTATTTGTCATTGGTTATTTATTTTTGGTTGTGCCGAACTAATAATCGCCTTGTAATTCACACTTTTCAACTATTAATTCCCATGCACTTGATTTGATTGCATAGTAATTGTCAATGTATAAACTCATTTCATCTCCAGTATTAACATCCACAACATCTTCAAACCCAAATGTTACCAAGTCACCTCGGATAATATCACCTTTATTTAATGAAATTGTTCCGGAGTACTTTTGGGCTACTACATACCATGCATCTTCTGTGTAAATTATTATGTAATCACAAGAATAAGAATCCCAAATTACTTCACCTTTGAGCCCATCTATTTTCAAACTCTCAGCAACTTTAATTAATTCTGATTCAGAAATTGAATTTGAGGAAGGTATGCAAGTTCCTTGCTTTCCAATAATTTTAACATTGTACAAAATTTCTCTATCGCTTTCAAACCTTGCATTACTGTTTATAATATTTGGTCTATTAAAGTGACTGTCATCTAACCACCCACCATTTGACCAAAATATTTTCGATATCTCATTATCTTCGATTTCAACCTCTAAAACATAATTAGAATTAGTACCTGTTTTGGAATAAAAATATTCAACATTAGCACAATATATACCATCTTCAAACCTATTATTATTGGTATTCTTGTTCGAGTTTGAATTGTTCCCACATGAAAAAAAGATTGGTATTATTAAAATGAAAAATAGTCTCATGATATTTTTACGATTTTTTTTAATTGGCTACAAAAAACGGTTTTATATATGCGCAGGTGAGGCGCATAGCCTCACTTGCAGTATATACTTTTTTGTAGCCAGTTTTTATTCTTCTTCTTTAATTGTAATTACTCCAGCATTTCCTAAATCTTTTATTGTCATCTTTTCTGTTACTTGAATTGATAGAATATTTCTGATTGGTGTCAAAGAAGAAATTGGTGGATTTGAATTTGGGTCTCCTCCTGAATTAACAGCAATTATTTCTCCTTTTAGATTTAAGACTGGACCACCACTTGCTCCTCCATCAACGGGCATATTTGATTGAATTATTTCTCCTTGGTAGAATCCTCTTTGCTCAGTTATTATCTCTGTAACTTCTCCTTGGAACCAATCAGGAATAAAATCTCCTTCAAAGTCATTCTTACTTGTTCTAACAAATTCCGAATTTGGATATGCAAAAGTTTTAACCACATCCTTTTTTTTTGGTATTCCTGTATTTATTGCCAATTTAGGATTTGTTATTCGATTTCCATCATTATCTAATTTTTCTACTAGCAATCCAACGCCAACATCAGAATTTGGATTTACATCTATTCTTTCAACCTGTCTTATATGTCTCTCATTACCTATTGATTGGATAATAAATAATGGCCATGCAGGTTTATCCCTTTTCAAAGGATTGAATTTATTTTTTACAAACATTACATGCTTTGCTGTAACAAATCCACCTTCTGAATTAATAAATGTTCCAGTTCCCAAAAAAACTAAATTCCTAGTGTATTTATCTACATAGCAAATTGGAAAGATTAATTCATTTGCATTATAAATTCGACCATTTGCTTGCTGAAACTTATAGTCCTTTTTCATTTTAGTTATTTTCCTTGAGATTAATTATGATTCTATAATGCCACTTATTGAAACCTTTGATTTTTTTTCTATTTGGCTACAACTTATTTATATCTGCACCTTTGACATCCCAATTTAGGCAAGATTACATATAGCCTATTAGTACATAAAACACTACACAAATCAAGGAACAAATTTCACTAAACCTGCTACCTTAGTTCACATAAAAGCGCAGCCTTCGAGCCGAATGCATATATTATTTATAGATACCTATAAATAACCCAAAACCTTCCAATATTATAATGGTAGTAATTCTTACGGTGAGGTGGTTAGAATTTATTGTTTGGGTCTTGTATAAATATTTTTTTGTGTTTAGTGCTAAGCTT
>CALIIP010000200.1 GCA_938018045.1 uncultured Flavobacteriaceae bacterium | reverse complement strand
CGTTTACACAAAAGCACCAAGTGGCGGACCACTAGTTCAACATGGTTTGGTGGCAATGTTTAAAAAGCATGTAGAAGGGAAAATATCGGTTGAGCAAATAGTTGAAAAAATGTGTCACAATCCTGCAAAACTTTTCAGGATAGAAAAAAGAGGATTTATAAAAGAAGGTTATTTTGCTGATTTAGTCATGATTGACCCTTCAAATCCTTGGACAGTGACAAAAGATAATATTTTATACAAATGTGGTTGGTCTCCATTTGAAGGAACAACATTTCAATCAAAAATATCACGTACATTTGTTAACGGAAACCTTATATATAACAAAGGCAAGTTTAACGAAAAACTAAAAGGGAAGCGCTTAAAATTCGACAGATAATGAAGCAAAATATAACCATTATATTCATTTTAATTTTTATAATTTCGTGTACAAGTAATACGATATATAAAAAACCAAAAGATCTTATTTCTAAAGAACAAATGGTTGATTTATTGGTGGATATGCATATTGCTCTTGGTGTAAAATCTATTAAAAAGAAAGGCGAAAAAAGAAACTTAGAGTATATGTATTTGGTATATGAAAAGTATGGTATTGATAGTACTAGATTCGCTTCAAGTAATTTTTATTATACAACTGATATTGATGAGTACAGTAATATCTTAAAAAGTGTCAAAGAGAGAATTGATAAAATGAAAGAGAAATATGATCTTGAACAAACTCAAAAAGATTCTTTAGAGAACGCTTCAAAAAAATCAATTCAAGACGAGTTAGTTCCTATTAAAAAAAGTAAGAAATTTAAAATTGACACTTCTTTTGTGAAATAATTATCTCTTAAAATTTCCACAAACCTCTTTAATCACATCATCAATTGATTCAAAATTAATATCAATTGCCTTCTTGATTTTATCATTAGAAAAATGATATTTATTATGAATAGATTTTGCTGTTTGTTTAGTTAATTTTGCTTCTGTTCCAAATAATTTAGAAGGAATATATAAAAGCCTCCATCCTATTTCTGCTAAAAATGTTGTTACTTTTACCGAAGGCCTTTTTTTGTCAAATGCATCTGCAATATTGAATAAAATATCTTTCAACATTCTGTTTTCTGCCACCAAAATATAGCGTTCGTTTTTAATGCTACTTTCCATCAATTTAACCATTGACTTTACAACATCTTTTACGCTTACATATCCAGTAACACCTTCAGTATAAAATTTTAATCCTTTGTGTACTTCACTAAAAATCTTTCCAGAACTTGTATTCCAACATCCTGAGCCTAAGATAAGTCCTGGATTAACAATCACTGCATCTAAACCTTCTTGAGTTCCACGCCAAACTTCCATTTCTGCTCCATACTTTGTGATTGCATAGCCATAATTATTTGCTTCAACAGTCCAATCTCCAGTTTCGTCAATCAAACCGTTTTTATGTGTTTTATCTATCGCGGCAATCGAACTTACAAAACATAATTTCTTTACTTTTTGAGCAATAGAAAAGTTGACAACATTCGCCGTTCCATCTATGTTTATGTTTCGCATCAAATGGTATTCTTTCGGATTAAAAGAAACCAATGCAGCAACATGATACACATACGTAACTCCTTCAAATACTTTTTCTAACGAAGTTATATCAGTAATGTCTGCTTCAATCCATTCTATTTTTGAAAACTGAGCAGTAACATCATCAAAATAAAAAGAAAACACTTCTTTAACAGCATCTAAATTGCTACTCTTTCTATGAATTGCACGAATTTTATCGCCCTTTTGAACAAGTGAAGCCAATAAATGCGTCCCAACCAATCCTGTTCCTCCTGTAACTAATATCATACAACGAAAGTATAAAATAAGGGACAAAGGGACAAAGGTTTAAGAGATAAAGGTAAAAAGGTAAAGGATGAAAGTGTAAGTCTGAAAAAATAATTCATAATCATAATTCGTAATTCTACATTGATTTCTATCTTTGTGCAAAATTATTTTTAGAATGAAGAATTTTGTTGAAGAATTGAAATGGAGAGGCTTGTTACACGACATTATGCCTGGAACTGAGGATCAACTTGCCAAAGAAAGAACAACAGCATATATTGGATTTGATCCAACGGCAGACTCGTTGCATATTGGTAGTTTGGTGCAAATATTCATTTTAAAACATTTCCAATTATGTGGTCATAAACCAATCGCTTTACTCGGAGGAGCAACAGGAATGGTTGGTGATCCTTCAGGAAAATCTGCTGAACGTAATTTATTGGACGAAGCAACGCTAAACCATAATATTGCTGGTGTAAAAGCGCAATTAGAGCGTTTTTTAGACTTTTCTGAAGGGAAAAACGGTGCAGAATTAGTCAATAATTACGATTGGATGAAAGAAATTTCATTGATTGATTTTGTACGTGATACAGGTAAGCATATTACTGTAAATTACATGATGGCAAAAGATTCTGTAAAGAAAAGAATCAGTGGAGAAAACTCTGAAGGAATGAGTTTTACGGAGTTTACTTACCAATTATTTCAAGGATACGATTTCTATCATTTGTATAAAGAAAAGAACTGTTTGCTACAAATGGGAGGTTCAGATCAATGGGGAAATATCACTACAGGAACAGAATTGGTGCGTAGAAAAGCGCAAGGAAAAGCCTATGCAATTACAGTGCCTTTAGTTACAAAAGCAGACGGTACAAAATTTGGGAAAACAGAAGGCGGAAACGTTTGGTTAGATGCTAAGAGAACATCTCCTTATAAATTTTACCAATATTGGTTAAATTCTTCGGATGCTGATGCAGAAAAGTATATCAAAATATTCACATTTCTTGACAAAGAAACCATTGAGGCTTTAATTGCCGAGCATCAAGAAGCGCCTCATATGCGTGTTCTACAAAAGAGAATTGGTGAAGAAGTTACAACAATGACGCACGGAAAAGACGCCTATGAGAATGCTATTAAAGCATCAAATATTCTATTTGGAAAATCTACTTCTGATGATTTAAAAACATTGGATGAGCAAACTTTTTTGGACGTTTTTGAAGGTGTTCCACAAGCAGAAGTTACTAAAGAACAGATTGAAAATGGATTTGAAATTGTGCCTGCATTTGCAGATACAGGGTTTTTAAAATCTAACGGTGAAGTGCGAAGAGCCTTGAAAGAAAACTCAATATCAGTAAATAAAAACAAAGTGAAAGAAGATTTTGTAATTACTACGGATGATTTAATTGCTGATAAATATGTTTTATTGCAAAGAGGTAAAAAGAGTTATTTCTTGTTGAAGGTTGTTTAATTTTTAAATAGAATTTTCAATAAAGCTTAATTCACGCGTATTGTGTAATTTTATCATATCGGTATTGTGTATGGTTAGTTGCGTGTTTAAGCAACTAATTTAGTAAACAAAACGAACGCGAGAAAATTCCTTCGGAATTTTCCAAATAAGCAACGACCAAAGCAATTAATTATAGACGGTGTTAGCACAAGTTTTTTTTATCAGATATATCGTGATGAAATTCATCAAGTGCTTTTCCGTTTTCGACTTTTCTCCATTGTTTTCGGATTGGTCTTGATTCCAAGGTCATTTTTCCAGCATTGTACATTCTGCTTCTATAAATTCGGTCAATTAATTCTTGTTCCGATAATTCTATCCATTTTCCATTAAGTTTAAAACCTCCGTGATTTCCTAATCTTGCTTTAAAATCAGTTCCGTATTTCTTGACTTCTGTAAACGCACCAGAGTCTCCACGAGTTGTGGGTTTTTGATTTGGTTGTAATTCATAAAAGGCATCATAAAAATTTATAACGCAACGTTTATCAATTTCGGCAATGATAGTTGTTATTCGCTCAATAGTAGTGTCGTTATTCAATTCCAATTCTACAACGGTTTTTTTTCCGTACTTCACACCTTTTATTTTGTCATAAATGACTTGAAGAAAGTTTTTAAATGGATTGACTTTTGGGTTCATTCTCAAATTTGTGCTAACGTACGTTAAGTAAAGTTAGTGATAATAAATGAGAATGTCAAGTACAAATTGTCGAATCAGAAAATTATAAAAACTCTTTTGTATCTTTACTAAAATCTTTTTTCCATGAATAGAATACTTCTTTTTTGCTTTTCCTTACTCATTTTTTCTTGCGCACCAGCACCAAAAGGAGTTGAATTACCAAACATCAAAATTGCTAGAGATTCTTACGGAGTTCCGCATATAATGGCTAAAACAGATGCTGAAGTCGCTTATGGTTTGGCTTGGGTTCAATGCGAAGATGATTTTGTAACGTTC
>CALIIP010000199.1 GCA_938018045.1 uncultured Flavobacteriaceae bacterium | reverse complement strand
CAGTAATAAAAATCCTGCGAGAATTACTAACGAACGGTATTTTTCATCATAATTGTAATATTTATACTCTTCTATTTCTGTTTTTTCTAATTTATTAATCTCATCGTAAATCGATTTCAATTTAGAATTATTGGTTGCTCTAAAGTATTTTCCATTGGTTTCTTTAGCAATATATTTTAGCAATTCCTCGTCAATTTCAACTTTTGCTTTTTGAAAGATTAACTTTCCGCTCATATCTTTCGCTACAGGAAATTCTGCCATTCCGTTTGTTCCAATTCCGATTGTATAGGTTTTAATGCCTAATTCCTTCGCAAGTTCTGTTGCTGTTTTTGGATCTACAAACCCTGTATTATTTACACCATCAGTCAATAAAATAATAACTTTACTTTTTGCCTTAGAATCTTTCAATCTATTAACTGCCGAACCAAGTCCCATTCCGATTGCTGTTCCGCCATCCATTTGTCCCCAAGTAATTTTACGTATGGTACTTATAATGATACTTTTGTCACTTGTTATTGGCGTTTGCGTAAAACTTTCTCCTGCATACACTACAATTCCAATTCTATCGTTTGGACGCTGATTTACAAATTCTATTGCTACTTGCTTCAATGCTTCTAATCGGTTTGGCTTTAAATCTCTTGCCAACATACTTGCAGAAACATCTATTGCCATAACAATATCGATTCCCCTATTTGTGCTGTTTTTTGTGCTTACCTCAACATTTCTTGGTCTTGCCATTGCAAGAATCAGTGCTGTAATTGCCAATAACCTTAAAATATTTAACAAAGGTTTTAAACGCGATAATAATGATGGTTTAAATGATGCTGTACTCGATAATGTTAGTGTTGCACTATCTTTTTTTCGCATAAAGAAATACCAAATCGCCAATAAAGGAACGACAAGTAATAGCCACAGAAATTCTGGGTTTGTAAACTCTAAATTATTCCACAACTTCATCTTCTTCTCTTGGTTTAGGTTTCAATTCGTTGATAATACTTTCTGTATCTGTTCTATGATTTGTAATCTCATCGGAAAGTGGCTTGTGCTTCGCAAACTTAACTAAATCAGCCTCTTTTAATAATTTTTGTAGATTAATAACCGTTTCTTTCTTTAAATCTAATGTCTTAATTTTATTGAAATCACGAATAGTTTCCATCAATTCATCTGTTGTAGATTCTAATGCAGGAATATTTAATTCGCGCTCTAAATATGTTCTTATAATATCTGTTAATTCAATATAATAGAGTTTTATTTTGTCTTGTTGCCATAATTGTTTTCCGTCTAATTCTCCTAAACGTTGCATTGCCAATTCATAAGGCGGAATTCTGTTTTCTTCGGCTATTTTTTCTTTTTTCTTTCTAAAAATAAAGTAATAGTATAAAAGAATTAAGGCTAAAATTATCAAAACAACCCAAATATAACTTTTAAAGTCATCAAAAATTATTGGTTGATTTTTAATGCCTTTTATTTCATACAGATTTTGCTTGAGAGTGTCAACTTTTACCGTTGCAACATCAATCAACAAAGAATCGGTTAGGAATTTCTTTTTGTTTATGAGTATATTTTGTTGTGGAATCACATAGCGTCCGCTATCAAAACTCGTCAATAAATACTTTTTAATGTATTTTGTTTCGGTCGTATCAATCTTAAACTCTTCAACAACTTCAACTTTTTTAAGGCTGTCTAAAACAAGTTTTGGAAAAACAACATTTTCTTGCTTATCAACCGAAATTTTATATTCTATCTGTTCTCCTATTCTGATATTGGTTGTGTCTACAACCATTTCTATAGGATTCTGTGCGAATGAAATTCCGCAGATAAAAAATATGATATATATAATGTTCTTCTTCAAACTATCTCGACCCTTTACGTTTAAAATATCCTAATAATTTCTTCACATAACTCTCATCAATACATGTACTTATTGTTCCTGAACCACTTCTACTAAATGATGTTTCGTAATAGTCCACAGAGCGTAAATAATTAGCTTTGTATGCATTTCGTACTTTTTTAGACATTGTATTTACCAAAAATTGCTTTCCGGTTTCGGCATCTAAAACTGGCAACATTCCTAAATTAGGAATATCTACATCATGTTTGTCATATACTCTCACTCCTGTAACGTCATGCTTTTTCCCTGCAATTTTGAGTGTTTGGTCGTAATCTGTATCCATAAAGTCGGACAAGACAAAAACGATTGCTTTTTTCTTCAACACATTTGAAACGTATTTCAATGCATTTCCAACATCTGTCTTGTTACTTTTCCCTTTAAACTCAACCAACTCTCTTATGATTCTCAAAACATGACTTTTCCCTTTTTTAGGCGGAATATAAAGTTCTATTTCGTCAGAAAATAAAAGCAAACCTACTTTATCATTGTTTTGAGTTGCTGAAAACGCTAGCGTTGCAGCGATTTCTGTACTTGTATCTCTTTTGAATTGTTGGGTTGTACCAAAAAATTCTGAACCAGAAATATCTACCATCAATAACATTGTAAGTTCTCGTTCTTCTTCAAAAACTTTGATGTGAGTCTCGTTGTACCGAGCAGTAACATTCCAATCTATCGCACGAATATCATCACCATATTGATATTGACGAACCTCAGAAAACGTCATACCACGACCTTTGAACGAACTGTGGTATTCGCCAGAAAATATGTGATTAGACAAACGTTTTGTCTTAATCTCTATCTTTCGTACTTTTTTGAGTATTTCTTT
>CALIIP010000198.1 GCA_938018045.1 uncultured Flavobacteriaceae bacterium | reverse complement strand
ACTTCCATTTTTTCAATAGTATTTGGATTGAGTTTGTCTAATTCTGATTTGGTTGATTTTTTGCCGTCAATAAAATATAGGATATCGCCATCATGTTTAGAAATGAAAATAGCATTTTCGCCTTTATCTCCTCCTTCTATAATTTCTACAGTTGAGTGTGTAGTTTTATGTATCGTAGAACTTTTTCCATCTTTTGACACCCAAACTTTTGTGTCAGTATTATCATGATCTTCATCTATATCTATAACAATATGTTTTCCATCTTTATGCACATTCTCATCATCAGATACAAACACAAATTTGTTACCTTTCTTTGTTGAATGAATTTTATACTCTTTACCTTTAGAAACAAAAATATGATTTTCTCCATGATGCATTTTTGAATTCCCTATAGATATGTTATCGCCTTTATTGTCAACCGAAATACTTATTGGTTTTATAGGAGTATCTGAATTCGTTGAGTAATTAGCATTAGATTGCTTAGATTTCATAGTAATACTAATTCCTACTATTTCTTGATCATTATTTCTTTTGATGTTTTTGAAATTTGCTGTAACACCTTCTTTAGAAAAAGTTTTTTTTATTTTTTCAAAATCAGACTTTTTTGAATCTTTTGTGATAATGATCATTTTACTTTCTTCTTCAAAAACAATTTCTTTTTCAACTGTTTTGTTTTGTGCAACAACTTTAGTATTAAATGCAAATACAAATGCTGTAATAAAAGGAAGTATTAAAGCATATTTCCATTGATTTTTGCTCTTAGAGCGATTTTTGTGTAACATGATTATTCGTTTTTTAATTAATGAATTGTAAAAATTATTGGTCAGTGCCAATTGGTTTTGAGTGATACTTGTTTTTAATAATAGTTTTTGATAACTTTTCTCACAACTCGTTTTTTGTTGCGCCAAATCATCAGCAATGAATTCTAAATTTTGTTTTATTTCTTTTTTATATAACCACATAAATGGATTGAACCAAAAAAGAATTGTTGCAATCTGAGAAATCAAAATATCTACAGAATGAAATTGTTGAACATGAACTTTCTCATGAATTATTATTTGATCTAATTCATTATTATTAAATTTTTCAGGATTGTAAACAATAAAATTGAAAAACGAAAAAGGAGTCGTTTCCTGTGTCGTTTTTATATGTTGATAATTGTTTTCAGTTTCTTTTGAATGAGAAGAAATCAATTTATAAAGAGATCGTAGGTTTATGATAAATTTTCCTCCAAGAATTGCTACTCCAATACTGTATATTATCACTAAAATAGAACTCCAATTAATTGATTCTTCAACAATATCTATACTATTTGTTTTACTTACATCATTAAAAAAATTATGTTCAATAATTGTTTCTACATAAATAGGAATAGTAATTAACGGCACTAGAATTGCTGTTAAAAGACCAACTAGCAAAAACAAACGGTTTGATTGAAAGAATGTTTCTCGCTGTAGTATCAATTTATAAAAGATGTAAAATAAGACTGTTATTCCGGATACTTTTAATGCGTAATCCATAATTTATTTTTTATTTTCTATTAATTTGATAATCTCTTTAAGTTCATCAACACTTATTTTTTCTTCCCTCGCAAAAAAGGAAACTACATTTTTATATGAATTTTCAAAATAATTATCAATTGTTTTATTCATAAACCCTTTTCGATATTCTTCTTTTGATATTATAGGATAGTATTGGTGTGTTTTACCATACGCAATATGTTTCACAAAACCTTTATCTTCCATTTTTCTGATAGTTGTAGAAACAGTGTTATAATGAGGTTCTTCTGGTAAGATTAGTACAATTTCTTTAACAAATGCTTTTTCTAACTTCCATAGAGCTTGCATTATTTCTTCTTCTTTGTTTGTGAGTTTCTCCATGCTATTATTTTTTGATATGTCAAACCTATAACTATTTTTATAGTTATACAACTATTAACATAGTTTTATAATTTATTTAACATTTTATATTCTAATAATTATTAGTAGTATCTTAGCCAAAAAATTAATTCAAGCATGAGTATAGTATATATAATAATTGGTTTTGTTCTATTGGTAATAGGAGGAGAGTTCTTAGTCCGTTCATCTGTTGCACTGTCTTTTAAATTAAACCTTTCTAAACTAATTATTGGTATGACAGTTGTGTCTTTTGCAACTTCAGCACCAGAATTATTGGTAAGTCTAAATGCAGCGTTAGATGGCTCTCCAGATTTGGCTCTTGGTAATGTAATTGGTTCAAATATTGCAAATATTGCCTTGGTTTTAGGAATCACTGCTATGATTGCTCCGCTAACTGTAGATAAGGATTTCTATAAAATGAATTGGCCAGCAATGATGGTGTTTTCTTTGGTTTTTTATTATTTTTTATTGAATGATAATTTATTAAACCAAACAGAAGGAATTATACTGTTTGTAATGTTGATAGTATTTATTTATATAATGATCACAAAAGCCAAGAAAGACAAAACCGTAGTTATCGATGATGTTGATGATAGTTTGCAAGACACAAGTTATTTTAAAATAATAGCGTGGCTTGTTATAGGAGGTTCTGCACTTTATTTTGGTTCTGAATGGTTGGTAGCAGGTGCAAAGGATATTGCACAAAAAATGGGAATAAGTGAAGCCGTAATTGGAGTTACAGTTATTGCAATTGGTACATCAGTTCCAGAATTGGCAGCATCTGTTGTTGCTGCATTAAAAGGTGAAAAGGCAATTTCGTTAGGAAATTTAATAGGATCAAACATTTTTAATATTGGTTCTGTAATTGGCTTAACAGCCATAATTACACCAATAAATGTGATTGATACCGAAGTGTTTACCAATTTATATTGGATGTTGGCAATAGCAGCAGTTTTAATTCCGTTGGTATTACTTCCAAAAAAATATGAAATAAGTAGAGGTAAAGGTGCATTTTTATTAGCAGCTTACATTGTGTTTATATTCTTATCTTTCAAATAAAAAAAACCAGCATAAATAAAAAGACCTTTAAATAATTTTTAAAGGTCCTTTTTTATAATATCTTAAAGTCTATTGAAACTTTTTACTAACTGGTTTCACAGTTTTTATAATTCTTGCAGCAATCTTATATGGATCTGCATTTGAAGCAGGTCTTCTATCTTCTAACCAACCTTTCCAGCCTTTTTCTACTGTTATAATTGGAATACGAATTGAAGCACCTCTATCAGAAACACCATAACTAAAATCATGTATAGAAGCCGTTTCATGTAATCCAGTCAAACGTTGATCATTATATGCACCGTAAACTGCTATATGCTCTTTTGTTACAGGTCTAAACGCTTCACAAATTTCTTCATATATTTTTTGAGAACCACAAGTTCTTAAAACTTCATTAGAAAAATTAGCATGCATTCCAGATCCATTCCAATCTCCTTTTATAGGTTTAGGATGGTATTCTATATAAAAGCCATATTTTTCAGTCAATCTATCTAATAAGTAACGTGCAATCCAAATTTCGTCTCCTGCTTTCTTTGCACCTTTTGCAAACAATTGAAATTCCCATTGTCCTGAAGCAACTTCTTGATTTATTCCTTCAAAGTTTAATCCTGCATCTATACATTGATCAGCATGCTCTTCAACAAAATCTCTTCCGTGTGTATTTTTTCCTCCAACAGAACAGTAATACATTCCTTGAGGTCCAGGATATCCACCAATTGGAAAACCAAGAGGAAGTTGAGTCGCTGAATCCATAATAAAATATTCTTGCTCAAAACCAAACCAAAAATCTGCATCATCATCATTAATAGTTGCTCTACCGTTAGATTCATGTGGTGTTCCATCAGCATTTAATACTTCTGTCATTACAAGGTAACCATTGATACGATCTGGATCTGGATAAATTGCTACTGGTTTTAATAAGCAATCAGATGCTCCTCCAGAGGCTTGTTTTGTAGACGATCCATCAAAAGACCAATTTTCTAGTTCTTCAATTGTTCCTTTAAAGTTTTCGTGCTCTTCTACTTTGGTCTTACTTCGTAAGTTTTGAGTTGGTTTGTAACCATCTAACCAAATGTATTCAAGTTTAATTTTAGCCATTTTGTTCTTTTTGTTTATGATGATAAGTTGTGTAATATTTCTGCAAATATAATTTAAAAGTCTTTTAAAGAATAAAAATTTAGGAGTCTTTTTCTTTATAATATTGATTTTTATGTATTTAATAAATACTTGTAATAAAATATGTGATAATAAAAATAGGAGCACTTAATTTTATATTTTTGTGAATAATTTAAAAAGAATCCTTTAGTTTTATAATAGATGAGTTCAGAAATTAGTAAAAGGTACAGTCAAAGAGGTGTTTCGGCATCTAAAGAAGATGTGCACAATGCAATTAAGAATGTAGACAAGGGATTATTTCCGCAAGCATTCTGTAAGATTGTTCCAGATTACTTAACTTCAGATGATGATTATTGTTTGATAATGCATGCAGATGGAGCAGGAACAAAATCATCTTTGGCATATATGTATTGGAAAGAAACTGGAGATGTATCAGTATGGAAAGGGATTGCGCAAGATGCGTTGATCATGAATATTGATGATTTGATTTGTGTTGGTGCTACCGATAATATTATGCTTTCTTCAACTATCGGGAGAAACAAAAATAAAATTACAGGAGAAGTACTTTCTGCAATTATAAACGGAACAGAAGAATTAATATCAGATTTAAAAAAACACGGAGTTTCAATTCATTCTACAGGAGGAGAAACTGCTGATGTTGGTGATTTAGTTCGGACAATCATTGTAGATTCTACTGTAACGGCAAGAATGAAACGCAAAGATGTTATTGATAATGCCAATATTAAAGAAGGCGATGTAATTGTTGGTTTGGCATCTTTTGGTCAAGCAACTTACGAAACAGCATATAATGGAGGAATGGGTTCTAACGGATTAACATCTGCAAGACATGATGTTTTTTCTAAATATCTTGCCGATAAATATCCAGAAAGTTTTGATGCAGAGGTTCCTGAAGAATTGGTTTATTCTGGAAATACAAAATTGACAGATGCTATTGAAGGTTCGCCAATTGATGCAGGAAAATTAGTGCTATCTCCAACGAGAACATACGCGCCAATTATCAAAGAAATATTATCAAAATACAATTCAGATACCATTCATGGAATGGTACATTGTTCAGGAGGAGCACAAACAAAAATTCTTCATTTTATAAAAGAGATGCATATTATTAAAGATAATATGTTTGAAATTCCGCCATTATTCAAATTGATTCAAGAACAATCAAAAACAGATTGGAAAGAAATGTATCAAGTCTTTAATTGTGGTCATCGTATGGAAATCTACGTGTCTCCAGAAATAGCAGAAGAACTTATTGCAATATCAAAAACATATAATGTTGAGGCTCAAATTATTGGTAGCGTAGAAGCATCATCAACCAAAAAACTGACAATTAAAAGTGAGTTTGGTGTTTTTGAGTATTAGTGAT
>CALIIP010000197.1 GCA_938018045.1 uncultured Flavobacteriaceae bacterium | reverse complement strand
CCGTTAGCAACAATTTGAAAAGAAAAAAAACAACGCAAAGACAAAAGAACAATCAAACAAGTACCTGACAAAAAAGGTAAATCCCTCAATTCGAGAAAGTTCAAAGTCGAAAAATTGTTTTTCTTTTTTAATAAATACTATCGGCAATTGTGCCAAACCGTTTGAACAAAAAATTCAAACGTTCATCTCTTAATTTCTTAAATATGAAGATTCTAAAATTAAAATTCCTTTTCCTCATTTTAGCTTCTATCGCTCTAATTTATTCCTGTAAAAAGGATAATCTTACAAGCCAAATTGAAGAAGCACCAAATGAAATTATCAAATCAAGCCATCCAGTAATTTTTAATGTAGGTGACCAAGAAGTTACTTTACGTGACGGTGGAAGTGGAACAACCGATGCATATTCCAAAACTCAACTTGGAAATGTTAAACAAAATCCATATGCTTTAGCTAATATGAAGCAAGCCTTTGAAAATATTAAAGGTTCGACTATTTCTAATGTAACTCCAACACATTTACAAGTCAAATTTACACCTTCTAATTTTGAAGAGTTAGATACATTACTTCAAACGGATGCTTTTTTCTTTGATTTCCCAATAGATCATGAAGTCACTCAGATGGGTGATTATTATCAAGAACTTGAAGCTGATGAATACCCTGTTTTGTATTCTACTGTCAAATCCGATTTCAATTTCCCTAATGTTAATTATGAAGTTTTACAAGAGCTTTTTGTAAGTCCATACGAATCAATGTTAACAGCGGAAGCTTTTCGCCTGACTGGAAATATTTATATTTCTCCATTTGATGATATTGATGATGAAACTGAATTAAATGGATTTTCAGGTGATTGTCAGCCTGGGTGTCCTAGTTTTCCATGTTGTTTAGGAGGCGAAGTAGATTGCAATGATGATTGGCTTCCAAATCCAAATGATTGCCCATTCTATGATGCTAATTGTTTTGAAAACTCAAATACATTAGCAGAATATTTAGCATGTGTTGAAGCAGTAATTATTGCAGCAAATAATAATTCACTATACGAAATAAATGATTGTGGATGTGAAGTTTATAAAGACATTAGAAAACCAGGTGGCTGCATAAATGTAGAAGATACTCAATTGGGTATGCAACCAGTAAGAAGAGTCAAAGTTATCATGTGGGATGCATGGTTTACTGGCCACTATAATACGTGGACGGATGATAATGGGTGTTGGAAGATAAACAGTAGATTTCATGGTAATTCATGGATGTGGGTAAAGTTTACAAATTCTAGAGGCTCAATCAGAGGAACTCAAGGTAAAAATTTCAACTCCGCTTGGCTTTGGAAGAGAGTAGTAAAAGATTATGTAGGCAATATTTGGGGGCCATATTACAACAACATTGAAGTCAATTATATGGATGTATTAGATAATTCTTCTACAAATCATCGTTATTGGGCTGCTGCTACAGTAAATAATTCGTTACATGAATTTTATGATAATGCATATCTTGATGGAATTGCACCTCCTTTACTAGATTTAGATATTTATATCGCAAGAAATCAAACTTCTGGATTTGCATTAATGGCTCATTATATTGGTGCAGCTGGAGTTGGAATATTAATCGGGGATGGACTACTAAATTCTACTTTTTTTGAAGACCCTACCACCCAAATAATGGCTTCAATCGGGGCAGGTGCAAGTGCTGCATTATTTGAAAAAGCACTTCCAGACATAATGATTGGAACTAATTTTACTACGTCAGACAGATTAAAAGCGCTCGCTTTTCACGAAATCGCTCATGCATCACAGTATATCAAAGTAGGATCAGGGTTTTGGGTAACCTTAGGAAGTCAGGAAATTGCGGCTGACGGTTGGGGAACTGGAGCAGAGATAGATGCAGGGGTAGTCCAAATAGCAGAAAGTTGGGCGGAACATATTGGAGATACTTATGTAGATAGAACATATTTATTGAACCATAGTAATACAACAAATCCTGCATTAATAAATTCAAGAAGGTGGATTAATTTACTTGAAAGAGATAGACTAGATAATGGACATGTCCCAGTTGCCATTTTCCATGATTTAATAGATGATAATTCCAATGCCATTACAGGAAGTTCTGAAAATAGTTTAGTTACCAATGATGGTAATACTAGCGGAGGTGGAGTAACTGGTTATTCCAATAATACTTTATTTAATGAATTTGACCCTTCTACTATAAATCCAGTAGTTTATAGAGAAAAGTTGAAAAGCATCCTTCCTTCTGGAATAACAACAGCAAATATTGATTCCTTATTTTCGGATTATGGATTTTAAATGATATTTTCCAGAGAGTTTAACACCTCTCTGGATTTTTTTTAACTGGAAAATAAAATGAAATGAAGAATTTTATAATACCATTATTATTCCTTGGTGCTTTCTTTATCACAATTAATTGCAATTGTAATAAAGATGAAGATTGTATCAAAGATTACAAATTTCAAATACCATTTAATTTAACTCCCCAAATTGATACGTTTAAAATTGGTGATACAATTTGGGTAAGTAGTGACTTTTCAAATGAAATTAAAGAATTGAATTATAGCGAACCGATAACTTTAAAAGATTTTGATTTTCGGTCAGAACTAACTATTGAAAAAATTAGTGTCGATCCTTTTCAAAATGCAAACTTAGAATTCGATATAATTGAGAAACAAGGTAACTTAAATCTAATTCCTTTAATTGGGACTTCAACATTTTTAGTTGAATACGATTATGTTGATGATACGTACAAAGTAGATTTTGGGTTTGTTCCTCAAGGAAAGGGATTATATACGTTAGTATTATCTTCTTTGATAACCGAAGATTCAGAATCATTAAGTACAAGACCTGATTGTAAGGAAGAAATTAAATCAATCGAATACTTACTTAATGGAGGAGAAAACAATAATTATGAATTTATTTCTCAAAGTGCAGATTCATTAATCAGAACAACTACTAAAGATATTTATGATGAATATGGGCAATACTCATTTTATGTAATAGAGTAAAAACTGTTGCTAACAAAGTATACACGGCAAGTGGGGCTATGCGCCCCACCTGCGTGTATACAAAACCGTTAGCACCAATTAGAAAAAAAACAAAAAACTCACTCCTAAAACTTATGAATAAATACATCCCATTCAAAACTACTTATGAAAGAGTTAATCAAATAGAAAATTTATCTTTTTGGTGTTCTATAATAGCCGCTCTTTTCATATTTGCCAATTGGTGTATTGATTTATATGATTTCAATAAATTAGAAGGATATAGCATTGATTTTGAAAAAGTTAAAGAATCCCTTAAAGTTGCCAGTTATGTGCTTGTAACTCTATTCTTATTATTTGAACTCATTGGCAAAATACTCTTTAATGAAGCTGAAAGAATAAAAAGAGAAGATTTAATAGACAATTCATTCGGAACAAAATATTCCGATGAAAAATCCCAAAATTATTACAATAATGATGACGTAGAATATGGAATACTAAAATTTGCTTTAAATACATATGAAAGTGCATTTCACACTCAACAAGTTTTGAAGGGAATGCTTTTAAAGTCATCAGTAAAATTATTGATTTTATCTATTCCATTCATAGTCTCGATTTACACTAATGGAGGTACAAGTTTCATAAGATTATTATTTGAGATAAGCATTCCAATTGCTTATTTATCCAAAGTGATAATTCAAATAATTTACTTCACAAGAGTAAGGGGAATAAATACAAGATTTAAAACTGAGTTACTCTCGATAAAGGACGATGATAATTTAGAATTAACACAAGGGAAATTGCTTAATCCAATCATGGATTATTACAATACCAAGGCATGGGCAAATATGAATTTAGACGAGAAAGTCTTTAATAAAATCAATGAAACCACTTCTGCTAAATGGCAGAACAGAAAGAAATCTCTTGGGTATTAAATCAATTGGAACAACAAATAGAATATGTCAGTTTTAACACATTTACAAAGTACAGTAACAGCAATCAAAATTGCAGATTGGGAAAGGACCACAATTAATACTTCAATAGGTTCTTTGTCTACTAAACTTGGGAATCATTTTAATAATTTGCACTCAGAATTTGTTTTTGGCTCTTACGATAGACGGACAATTTTGAGAAGAAGTAAAGACCCAAATTCTGATGTCGATTATATGGTTGTATTTGATGACGGAAGTTCATTTAGACCGCAAACATTAATGACTCGATTGAGGACTTTTGCGGAGAGTAACTATTCAAGAAATGAAATCCATCAATCTTCACCAACAATTGTTTTAGAGTTAAGCCATATAAAATTTGAACTCGCACCTGCTTACGTTAGCTGGGGAACATATTATATTCCAGCACCTGCTTCATCATATTCTGATTGGATTTCAACAGACCCAAACGGTATAAAGTCAGATTTAGAGTCGAAACATCGAAATAACAATTATCTAATTCGGGATTTAATTTTATTGATGAAGTATTGGAATGTAAATAACGGCAAGGTGTATAGTTCATATGAATTAGAGAGATTTATCATTGATAGGTGGTACTTCTATTGCTACAATCTGAAAGACTATTTTTATTCAGTTGTAAGTGGGTTGTCCACGTATAATCTACCTGATTACAAAGTAACTAAAGTAAATCGCTTGAAAAGTGTTGTTGAAAAGACCAAAGAATATGAAGATGATGATATGCCATATTCAGCGGAAACAGAAATTAAAAAAGAAATATAAAAACTGGTGCTAACAATGGCTAAAACGGCAATATGGGCTATGCGCCCATACTGCGTTTAGCCGAGACCGTTAGCGGCAACCAAAGAAAAAGAAAAAAGTGCTCGTAAAAAGCAAAATTTTAAAAACGGGAATTCATCTTTTAAAGAAAAATGTAAAAAGGTTTTCATAAATTGGAAATCTGTATTTCGGCAAAGAAATTTTTTAAAGAAGAATATCAAAAACGGTTTTGAAAAAAGAATTCGGCAAACACGGAAATGGTATTTCGAAAAGCGGAATTTAAAAAAGTCGATTTTTTTTGGCTTTTACCAAAGATTATAACAAAACATTTACAAAAGCTAAAAACTGAATTTAAAGAACAATTTGACGCTCCCTTCTCAGAGAAAAAAGTACTCTCCGAAAAAGGCAATTCAAAAGTTTAATTTATTTTCAGTTGATTACAAAAAGCGAATTTAATTTTTTCAAGAGAGCAAAAGGTTTTTATTTTGAAGTTTTACTTCGGCTAAAAAAAAAATCCTTTCAGCGACAAATGACGATTACGATTTTGAAAAAAAAGAAGGCAGCCGCTAATCGAGTAGACGGCTCCGCCCAAAGTAAACTTTGAGCGGAGTGCGCCTCTCACACCACCGAGCGTACGGATCTCGTACTCGGCGGTTTCCTAAACATGACTTCAAATGCTCTTTACACCAAATGAAGTTTGTTGTTT
>CALIIP010000196.1 GCA_938018045.1 uncultured Flavobacteriaceae bacterium | reverse complement strand
TAGACAAACAAATTATAGGGATCAACAATAGAAACTTGAAAACGTTTCAAGTTGATATTGAGCATTCTATTGAATTAGCAAGTCAGATTCCTGATACATGTGTCAAGGTTTCTGAAAGCGGAATCAGTAGACCAGAATTAATAATTGGATTGAGAGAATATGATTTTCAAGGGTTTTTAATTGGTGAAAATTTTATGAGAACTGAAAATCCAGGAGAAGCGTGTAAAGAGTTTGTAAAAAGATTGTAATGAAAATCAAAGTTTGTGGAATGCGAGATTGTGAAAATATAACTGAGTTAGTTGGTCTAACTCCAGATTATATTGGCTTTATTTTTTATGACAAGTCAAAACGATTTGTTGCAGATTTTCCACAAGTTGAAATTCCTTCATCAATTAAAAAAGCAGGAGTATTTGTTAATGAAACTATAGAGGAAGTAGTTTTGAAAGCGTCAAAATACACATTAAATGCTATTCAATTGCATGGAAATGAAAGTGCAGATTATTGTAAGGAGTTGAGGTCGAAAATTTGTCATTCCGCACATGATGCGGAATCCATAGGAAATAAAAATGAGATGCTGAATCAAGTTCAGCATGACAAGATAGAAATCATCAAGGCTTTTGCAATAGATCAAAGTTTTGATTTTAAACAAACTAATAGTTATGAATCGCATTGCGATTTGTTCTTGTTTGATACAAAAGGAAAAGAGTTCGGCGGAAATGGATTGAAATATGATTGGTCTGTTTTGAAAAAATATAAAGGCCAAACACCATTTTTACTTAGTGGCGGAATAAACGAGAACGATGTTGAGGTAATCAAAGAATTTAAGCACAATAAATTTGCAGGAGTAGATTTAAACAGTGGATTTGAAGATGCACCATCAGAAAAGAATATTAAGAAGTTAAAAGAATTTAAAGATAAATTAATGCAATCAAAATATCAAGCAAATAAGAATGGATACTACGGACAGTTTGGAGGTGCTTTTATTCCTGAATTATTATATCCAAATGTAAAAGAATTAGAAGATAATTATTTAAAAATCATGGAGTCTGAAGAATTCCAGAAAGAGTTTAAATACTTGTTAAAAGATTATGTTGGCCGACCAACACCTTTGTATTTGGCAAAAAGATTGTCTGAAAAATATGGTGCACATATCTATCTTAAAAGAGAAGATTTAAACCATACAGGAGCACATAAAGTTAACAATACTATTGGACAGATTTTAATTGCAAAACACCTAGGAAAAAAACGCATTATTGCAGAAACTGGTGCAGGTCAACATGGTGTTGCAACTGCAACAGTGTGTGCGCTGATGAACCTTGAATGTGTCGTTTTTATGGGTGAAAAGGACATTGTTCGTCAGGCGCCAAACGTTGCAAGGATGAAAATGTTGGGCGCAAAAGTAGTTCCAGCTACAAGCGGAAGTAAAACATTGAAAGATGCAACTAATGAAGCAATTCGTGATTGGATTGGAAATCCAGAAGACACCTATTATTTGATTGGATCGGTAGTTGGTCCTCATCCATATCCAGATATGGTAGCAAGATTACAATCTGTGATAAGTAAAGAAATTAGAGCGCAACTATTGGAACAAACTGGACAAGAAAAACCAGACACTGTAATTGCTTGTGTTGGAGGAGGTTCAAATGCAGCAGGAGCATTTTATCATTTTTTAGATGATGAAGATGTCGAGTTAATTGCTGTTGAAGCATCAGGATTAGGAGTTTATAGTGGCGAAAGTGCTGCAACTTCTGTATTAGGTGAAGTTGGAGTCTTACACGGAAGTAAAACAATATTGATGCAAGATCAATACGGCCAAGTGATAGAGCCTTATTCATTATCTGCAGGACTAGATTATCCTGGAATTGGGCCTCTACACGCGTTTTTAAATGAAAGTAAACGTGCAGTATTTATGAATGCTACAGATCAAGAAGCATTAGATGCTGCATATGAATTAACGAAGATTGAAGGGATTATTCCTGCCTTAGAAACTGCCCATGCATTGGCAGTTTTGCCAAAAATTGATTTTAAGAAAAATCAGGTTGTTGTTGTGAATCTTTCTGGAAGAGGAGATAAAGATTTAGAAACGTATATTAAGAATTTGAAAGCATAGTGTCTCCTCGAGCGGAGTCGAGAGGTTTTAGGTCTCGCATCTCGACTCCGCTCGATATGACGGCTCGGCATAACAAAATAAATAAACAAAACATGAATAGTCTAAAAGAATTATTTAAAAATAAAGATAAAAATTTGTGTTCAGTATTTTTTACTGCTGGTTTTCCACAACTTAACGATACAGCATCAATTATAAAAAACTTGGAAGTAAACAAAGTTGATTTTATTGAAGTTGGGTTGCCTTATTCTGACCCTTTGGCTGATGGACCAACAATACAACACAGTAGTGAAGTTGCGCTGAATAATGGTATCAATTTGGATATTATTTTTGACCAATTAAAATCTATCAAAGGTGATGTAAAAACCCCTTTAGTTTTGATGGGATATCTCAATCAAATCATAAAATATGGTGAAGATCGTTTTTGTGAGCAATGTGTTGCTTGTGGAATTGAAACTGTTATTTTACCAGACTTACCGATGCTTGAGTATGAAAATCATTACAAAGCGTTATTTGCAACACATGGTATTTCTAATGTGTTTTTAATTACACCTCAAACTTCTGTAGAGCGTATCAGAAAAATTGATGGATTGACAGATGCTTTTATTTATGTAGTTGCTTCAGCTTCTATAACTGGAGCAAAAGGAGAAATTTCTCAAGGACAAATTGAATATTTTGAACGCATCAAAGCCATGAATTTAAAAAGTACTTTGATTGTAGGTTTTGGAATCTCTAATAAAACAACTTTTAATACTGTTTGTGAGTATGTAAATGGTGCAATTATCGGTTCTGCATTTATCCGATTTTTAGAATCGGAAGGAGTCGAAAAAATCGATGAATTTGTTGAGCAAATAATTTCATAAATATAAAAAGCGAAACTTAATAAGTTTCGCTTTTTATAATCTTAAATTTATATAGTTTAGTTTATACTAATTAGTTTTATATCAAACACTAAGACTGCACCTCCAGGAATACTTCCTTGACCATTATTTCCGTACCCTAAGTTTGAAGGGATTAATAATATGCCTTCACCGCCTTCTTTAAAGTATGTGATTCCTTCTGTCCAACCTGCAATAACTTGATTCAATCCAAAAGAAATTCCGTTTGAATCGCTTTGATCAAAAACGCTACCGTCTAATAAATATCCTTTGTAGGCTACAGTTACATTTGAACTACTCATAGGTCTTGTTCCTGTTCCTTCATTATTTATAACATAATATAAACCAGAATTACTTCTTGTTGCGTTTAAATTATTGTCGTCAATATATTTTATAATATCTGCTTCAGTCTGAGCTTCAAAATCATCATCATCTTTAGAACAAGAAATGAAAATAAATATAGAAATAAAGAGTATTAAATATGGTTTCATCTTACGGTTTTTAAATTTTATGCGAATATACTTTGATTATTTTAATTATTATATCTTTAATTAGAGATAAGTATAATTTAAAATAAACAATCCACAGCATCAGCAAGCATATGTAACAATAAACCAATTGCAATAACTCTACTTGGTTTAAAAAATGTTCCTAAAAAATATATTCCTATTGCAAAATAGGAGTGAAGTGGATGAAAATTAATACTACATCTATTTGGATCAAAAATAGGATTTGCCAATAAGTGATCTAAGTCTACAAGCATTGTTGCAATAAATATTAGATATACTTTTAACCATTGTTTTCTAAAAAATAGAAATGCAATGAGTGCTGGAAAAATAAAATGTAATCCGTAATGTGTAAAAAACTTCAATGTCATTTGGTAAAAATAATGAACTAGTATCAATATAAGATTAATTTTAGTACCTTTAAATTCTAAATAATATATGATATGAATTTACCGAAAAGAGCTGGAGATGGTCCTATACCAGTAGAATTAGAAGGAGGGAAAAAATATGCTTGGTGTACTTGTGGTTTGTCTGAAAATCAACCATTATGTGATGGGAAACACAGAGGAACTGGAATGAGCCCAAATGTATTTACAGCCGAAGCAACAGAAACAAAATATTTATGTGCGTGTAAGGTTACAGAGAACAGTCCGTTTTGTGATGGTTCACATAAGTAATTAAAACCACTCTTGATATTGTAAAACTCTAAAATCAAATGTATTGAATTTAGAGTTTTCATTTTTCATTTTTTTATACAATTCCATACTTCCAATGGCTCTATTTGCAGATCCAGAAGGAGAAGTTAAAGAAACAGTTTTTATAATTCTATTATTCAGTTTAAACTGATGTATTCTTGGAACTGAATTAGAAACTATTTCGAGTTTTAAATTTGATTCTTTCAAATGTTTTCTAAAAAAATATTCAGGACCATTTTTTGAATTTCCTCCAGTAAAAAGTAATGTATGAACTTTTGGAGATTTGTTTAAATAGCCAATTAAGTTTCGTAACTGAATATTTTGCATTCCAAGATCTGAAGCATCAATTTTATCTCTTTCACAAGAATCTACAATGTCACAAACGCCAATTTTGTGTTTTATTAAAAAGTTTTTTCGTTCTTCAATTGCCTTGTTTGTGTTTTCAAAATCCAATCCTAAATCATGAATTTTATCAATATACAACCAAAGCGAATTGTAATAACTTCCATAACAAAAATCAACATCTTGTTTTATCAATTCTCCAGTTGTAAATCTTGGAGGAGGTAAGGTTCCAACAATTAATTTCTCAGTATCATTTTTAATAAATGGTTCGTATGGATGCTTGTGGAAAAACAATTATTTTTTCACAGGCTCAACATCCAAATATTTATCCATTAGATAAATTAAAGAAGTCATTGCTGCACTTCCTAATTCCAATTCTCTAAGGTTTACTTTGTCAAAAGTATCAATCTCAGTGTGATGATAGTCAAAGTAACGTTGCGAGTCTGGTCTGTAACCTGATAATGTAATTGTCTCGTTTTTTAACGGAGTAATATCTGCTCCAGCGCCACCTTTTGACCAATCTGTTAATCCGTATGGTTCCAATAATGCTTTCCAACTCATAAACAATTCTTCATTTTCGTCATTTCCGTCATAAGAGAAACCTCTTGGAGTATGACCACCAAAATCAGACTCTAAAGCTGCAACATGAATTTCATTTTTCAGTTTTGCTTCAGCAGCATACTTTTTTGCTCCACGAGTTCCATTCTCTTCATTCATAAATAAAACGGCTCTAATTGTATGTTTTGGCTTGATTCCTGTTTTTTTCAAAAGTCTTAAAACTTCGATAGAATGTACAACTCCTGTTCCGTCATCATGAGCGCCTTCACCTAAATCCCAAGAATCTAAATGACCACCAACAGTAATATATTTATTTGGAAATTCACTTCCAGTTATTTCTCCAATTACATTAAACGAAGGAGCGTCTGGTAATGTTTCACAACTTTGCTTGAAATAGAATTTTAAATTCGGATTTTCTTTTAAATGCTTGCTCAACAATACAGCAGCATTGGTACTGATTGCCGCTGTTGGAATATATTCCTCTGATGGAATATCTCCATAACTCATAACTCCTGTATGTGGATAATCGTCTTGTCTTGAAGACATTGAGCGAACGATAGTACCTAAAGCCCCATGTTTTCCAACAGCCTTTGCTCCAGAATATCTTTGACCTACACAACCGCCATATGCTTGACCAGTATTAATCAGCGTTGCATCAAAAGGGCGATTGTAAAAAATAATTTTACCTCGCACTTTTTCTCCCAATGCTTCTGCTTCTTCGATACTTTGAACTTCTATAATTTCTGCAGTTACACCATTTTTAGATGTTGCAATTGAACCTCCAAGTGCACAAATTGGAACATTTATTTTAGCGCCATTTATAGTGTAATTTGCTACTTCTTTTTCTCCTCTAACCCAATGAGGCACCATAACTGGCTGTAACCAAACTTTGTCAAAACCTTCTTCTTTCATCAATTTTTCTCCCCATTCTACAGCCATTTGTGCTTCTGGAGAACCAGACAAGCGACCTCCAATATTTTGAGTCAAGTCTCTTAGCCATTCATACGCAGCGCCATCTGTCAGTGCCGTGTTAAAAAATTTCTTTATTGCGATTGAATCTGTTTTATTAACAGTTTCGTTTTTTACTATTGATGTTGTTGCTTTTTCGTTACAAGAAATTAATAGAATTGCAGCAAAAACTGCTAAAAAGTAGTGTTTCATTTTGGTTGTAGTTTTAAGAGTATAAAACTACGGAAAAAATA
>CALIIP010000195.1 GCA_938018045.1 uncultured Flavobacteriaceae bacterium | reverse complement strand
ATGTCAAAAATCACTGTTGCTGAATTATTACAATCAGACAAAATATCAGAAAAAGTACATATAGAAGGTTGGGTAAGAACTTTTAGAGCAAATCGTTTTGTTGCTTTAAATGATGGCTCGACTATCAATAATATACAATGTGTCGTAGACTTTGAAAACACTGATGAAACCATCTTAAAGAGAATTACTACAGGTGCAGCAGTTGCTGTAACTGGAACGCTTATAGAAAGTCAAGGAAAAGGGCAAAAAGTAGAAATAAGTGTTACGAAAATAGAAATTTTAGGAGATTCTAATCCTGAAGAATATCCTATTCAGCCAAAAAAACACAGTTTAGAATTTCTTAGAGAAAATGCACACTTACGTATTAGAACAAATACTTTTAGTGCTGTTATGCGTGTGAAATCTGCATTGTCTTTTGCAATACACAAGTACTTTACAGAAAATGGTTTTAACAATTTTCACGCGCCAATTATTACAGGATCTGATGCTGAAGGTGCAGGAGAAATGTTTAGAGTATCTGTTTTTGAGCCAAACAATGCTCCAAAGAACGAAGATGGATCTGTTGATTACACAAAAGATTTTTTTGGAAAAGAAACAAACCTTACCGTTTCTGGTCAGTTAGAAGCAGAAACTTATGCAATGGCTCTTGGAAAAGTTTTTACTTTCGGACCAACTTTTAGAGCAGAAAACTCAAACACAACACGTCATTTAGCAGAATTTTGGATGGTAGAGCCTGAAGTTGCATTTATGGATCTTGTTGGAAACATGGAATTGGGTGAAGATTTTATCAAATCTGTTATTGAATATGCTTTAGAAAACTGTAAAGATGATATTGAGTTTTTAGAGCAACGATTATTGCAAGAAGAGAAATCAAAACCTGCAAATGAACGCAGTGAAATGCCTTTGATTGAAAAATTGAAGTTTGTAACCGAAAATGATTTCAAACGTATAAGTTATACAGAAGCCATTGATATTTTGCGCAATTCTAAACCTAATAAGAAAAAGAAATTCCAATATCCTATCAATGAATGGGGAGCAGACTTGCAAAGTGAACACGAACGTTTTTTAGTGGAGAAACACTTTAAATGCCCTGTAATTTTATTTGATTATCCTGCAAATATTAAAGCGTTTTATATGCGTTTAAATGATGATGGAAAAACTGTTAGAGCAATGGATATACTTTTCCCAGGAATTGGTGAAATTGCTGGAGGTTCTCAACGTGAAGAACGATTAGATGTCTTAAAAGATAAAATCAAAGCTTTAGATATTGACGAAAAAGAATTATGGTGGTATTTAGATACTCGTAAGTTCGGAACGGCAGTTCATAGTGGTTTTGGCCTTGGTTTTGAGAGACTTGTTCTTTTCGTTACCGGAATGAGCAATATTAGAGATGTAATTCCGTTTCCAAGAACACCTCAAAACGCAGAGTTTTAAGGATTAAAACAATCGTTAAAAAAAGTATAATTACAAGAATCTCGCTAACAATAATCAATTAATTATTGTATTTTTGATACTCAAGTTACACGTCAAAAATAAATGCTAAGACAACACCTTAATTTCAAATTATCACAAAAATTATCTCCTCAACAGATTCAGTTGATGAAGTTAATTCAGTTGCCTACGCAAGCATTTGAACAAAAACTAAAGCAAGAAATTGAAGAAAATCCTGCTTTAGAAAACGGAAAAGATGAATCTACCGAGTTTGACGAATTTGAACAAGATGAATATGACGATTCACAAGACAGCGAAAGTATTGATGCTGGTGATATAAACATCGACGAATATTTAAGTGATGATGAAACTCCGTCATACAAAACACAAGTAAACAATTATTCTGCTGATGATGATGACAAAAGCATTCCTTATGCTGGAGGAACAACTTTTAACCAGCATTTAAAAAGCCAATTAAACACTTACACTTTAAACGAGCAAGAAGAGATCATTGCTGAATTTTTAATAGGGAGTATTGATGAAAGCGGTTACATAAGAAGAGAAATAGAAGATCTTGTTGATGATTTAGCTTTTACACAAAATGTATTTACCGATAGTTCTGAGGTTTTAAAAATGCTTAAAATCGTTCAACAATTAGATCCTGCAGGAGTTGCTGCAAGAGATTTAAAAGAATGTTTAGTATTACAACTTGGTCGTAAAAAAGAGAAACCTAGTAGAATTATTGCCATAGATATCTTAGAAAATGCTTTCGAGCCATTCGCAAAAAAACACTATAAAAAATTACTGCAGAAATTTAATATTTCTGAAATAGAATTACGTGATGCAATCTTAGAAATAGAAAAATTGAATCCTAAACCTGGAGGTTCTTTTGCTGGTTCTAACAAAATTGCTGAACAAGTTGTACCTGACTTTACAATCAGAATTGTTGATGGAGAGTTAGATCTTACTTTAAATTCTCGTAATGCACCTGAATTGCATGTTTCGTCTACATATAATAATATGTTGAGAGGATATAAGGATACTACCAAAAAGACAAAATCTCAAAAAGACGCCGTACAATTTATCAAACAAAAGTTGGATGCAGCAAAATGGTTTATAGACGCTATTAAACAACGTCAACAGACACTTTTATTGACTATGAATGCTATTATGCTACGTCAATCTGAATATTTTTTGACAGGTGATGAGCGTAAATTAAAACCAATGATTCTTAAGGATATAGCAGATAAAATACAGATGGATGTTTCTACTGTATCTCGTGTTGCTAACAGTAAGTATGTTTCTACTCCTTATGGTACAAAATTAATCAAAGAGTTCTTTTCTGAATCGATGAAAAACGATCAAGGGGAAGATGTTTCCACACGCGAAATAAAGAAAATTTTAGAAACTGTAATTGAAAAAGAAAACAAGAAAAAACCTTTTACTGATGACAAATTATCAGAATTACTAAAAGAAAAAGGGTATCCAATTGCAAGAAGAACCATTGCAAAATATCGCGAACAACTTGATATTCCTGTAGCAAGACTTCGTAAAAAACTGTAGTTTAAAACTCATGAAATTTTATAAAACTATATCACAAGTCTTTCACCCAATTATTTTTCCAATCATTGGCACATTACTATACTTTATCTTTTTGCCAAGGCACATAACTAGCAATACAAAAAATACACTAATTGTTACTGTATTTATAACAACTTATTTATTTCCTATGCTTTTTGTATACCTTTTAAAAAAGATGGGAATGATAAATAATTATGATATGGAAACAACAGAAGAACGAAGGTTCCCTTTACTCTTCCTAACAATAATATCTTATTCATTAGGAATATTATTATACAGAACTCAAATAATAGATGAACTCGCGGTTTTTTATTTCGCAATGGGAATTACACTTTTAATTTCTTATTTACTATTATTTATACATTTCAAAATTAGTTTACACGCTATAAGTATTGGAGGATTGATAGGTTTTATAGGTGTTTTAAGTTTTTATTACCAACTGAATTTAATCATCCTTTTAGCACTCTTTTTTATTATTGCTGGAGTAATTATGACTTCGCGGTTAAAATTGAAAGCACATGAAGAAAAAGAAGTTTATATAGGTTTTATTATTGGTTTACTCATACAAGTAATTTCTTACGCTATTTACTTAAAGATATAAATAAACTATTTTATTTTTTACAATAAAAAAGGCAATCAAAATTTTGATTGCCTTTTTTATAATTATATAAATTATAATTTATTTCTCTGTACCTTGTCTTGTAGCGTAAGTTACTTTCAAAGCATTGATTTCTCTTAATTCAGCCTCAATATCATTTATAGTACCAACGGTACTTTTCATATCTGACTTTATCAAAGTAGTCATTGCACTTTGCTCATCTTGAGGAACTTTTTCACGTTCTGCATAAATAAAAGCTCTCACTTCTTTTACAGTTGCTATCTTATCGTTAAGTTGAATTTTATCTCCATCTCCATAAGTTTTTTTATCTGCTGCTGGTCCTACATAAATAGTACTTACCAAACGTTTTTCCGACAATTTCTTAATTTCTACTGCAGTTGGTAAATCTTGACCTACCAAAGGAGAAGTTTCTCTCATAGTCGTTGCGACCATAAAAAAGAATAACAACATAAACACAATATCTGGTAAAGAGGCTGTATTAATTGGTGGTAAACCCTTTTTCTTCTTTTTAAATTTAGACATTTTCTATGTTTTAAATTACTTATTCTCTGATTTTGAAATAATTTCTGGATACATCACTTTGATTTTCTTGATATCACCTTTTAATTTATCACTTACATTGACAGCATTGTCTTCTTCCTTAAGCATTTGAGTATATGTTTTACCAAATTCTTTCATTGCCAATCGATTCCTTAAAAAAGTATAAGCTTTTCCTAATTCATCTTGAACCGCAATAAATGTACCCATTTCTGTACTTCTATCTGTTTTTATAGAGATAACTGCCTTATTTGGATGATCTGACGATTCTGGGTTTTTAGCCCCTTCACACCATGAACAATCTTTACCTTCAACTTCTTTCTGCTTTCCAGGGTATTCAATTGGATTTCCAATACTACCTCCATTATCAATAAATGCAATTGCTAAATCTTTAATTTCATTAACCTTTCTGTACTCGTTTTCAACAAGTATATCATTACTTCTATTAATAATTATTTCAAAAACATTACGTTCCTTAACAATTGGTGGTGGTGGTGCATCAATTGGCTGTTTTTCTGGTAATCTTCTTGAGATACCAGCATCAACATCCATCGTAGTCGTTACTAAGAAAAATATCAATAGTAAGAATGCGATATCTGCCATAGATCCTGCATTAATTTCTGGTGTTTCTCTTCTTGCCATAATTATTACTATTTGTTTTTATTTAGAAAACATTCCTTTTACTCCTCCCCAAACTATAGTTAACAATGCAATTATTCCTAATATATAGGTGTAATTTATCATTGCTCCAACTCTTTTAGGTATAACTCCTGCTGCACCTACACCATCTTTTAGTGTTTGTCCGTAAGAGTTTGTTACTTCACCATCACCTGCAAGAACGTATGCTAGAACGAAAAGCCCTACTAAAACAGCTATACTTATAAGCGCTTGTTTTAATGCTCCTGGAGTTGTAAAAAGTCCTCTTATTGAAAACAATAGTGTAATAATTACAGTTAATCCAACAAGAAACATTGAAAATGTGATTAATGGATGCGTTGTGTTTGAAACACCTTCAACATCATCTCCTGCCATTGCTACTCTTATAAAAAGTGCAATACCAATCAATGCAAGTGCCGCTACAACAATTTTAATTATGTTATATGATTTGCTATTCATGATTTTATTTTATTTGTTATGCTTAACTAGTAAGTCTACTAAAGAAATAGACGCATCTTCCATATTGTTTACAATACTATCAACTTTTGCGATGATATAATTATAAAATATTTGTAAGATAATTGCAACAATCAAACCAAATACTGTTGTTAAAAGTGCTATCTTAATACCACCTGCAACTGTTGCTGGAGACATTTCATTAGATACAGCAATATCATCAAAGGCTTTAATCATACCAATTACAGTTCCCATGAACCCAAGCATTGGTGCAAGAGCAATAAATAAAGATAACCAAGAAATGTTCTTCTCTAATAATCCCATTTGAACTCCTCCATAACCTACAACTGCTTTTTCTACTGATTCAATTCCTTCATCAGAACGACTTAAACCTTGATAGAATATAGATGCAACAGGACCTTTTGTATCTCTACAAACTTCTTTTGCTGCCTCAACACCTCCTGAAGCCAAAGCGTCTTCAACACTACTTACTAATTTTTTAGTATTTGTAGATGCCATATTAAGGTAAATGATTCTTTCAATAGCAATTGCTAACCCTAAAATCAAGGCTATTAATACAATTCCCATAAAACCAGCACCACCTTCAATAAAACGTTGCTTTAATTCTTGATGAAAAGTTTTGTCAACTTCTTCTGTTTGTGCAGTATCTTGTGCATACGTGCTCTGTGTAGTTCCTAAAAACAATAATCCAGTGATTGCTAGGATGGTAAATAGTTTTTTCATTGTGTAATAGTTAATTTAATTATTAGTTTACGGGTTAAATATATAACTTTTTTTGCAAAAAAAAGAATTCGGCGGAGAGAAAGGGATTCGAACCCTTGATACAGTTTCCTATATACATGCTTTCCAAGCATGCGCCTTCGACCACTCGGCCACCTCTCCTGTCTTTTTGCGAATCACAAGTAACAAAAAAATGTTGAACTGAAAAAATTTAATTTTTTAAAATCAAAAGAATTAAATTATTCGTAAAATATTTTTAATGATAACCAATTTATTGTCAAGTTTTTAATGAGTTTGAATGTTCAGTAATTTATTATTAAAAAAAACACTTTAATCTGACATTTCTCCTCTTAATGGTGTTTCAAAAACATCTTTAAACTCTGATGCTGGGATATTTTCACCTAATAAGTACATCAATTTTGCTAATGCTGCTTCTGTAGTTAAATCTTTTCCGCTTATTAAACCAATTTTCTGAAGCTGAACACTTGTTTCGTACTGCCCTAAAATAACGCTTCCAAAAACACATTGTGTTATATCAATAATTTTAATCCCTTTTTTTAATGCCGTTTTCAATAAATCAACTAGCCATTTTTCTGTTGGCGCGTTTCCGGAGCCGAAGGTCTCTAAAACAACACCTTTTAAACCATCAATCTCTAAAATACTTTTTATGACGTTTTCTGTAATTCCTGGAAATAACTTTAATAGCACTATATTTTCTTCTAATTTTTTTCTGATTTTAATTTTCTTTGACCTTCTAGGTTTGTAAATCGCTGATTCATCAAATTTTAAATGAACACCACTTTCACATAACGGCGGATAGTTTGGCGATATAAATGCATCAAAATGTTCTGAATTTATCTTTGTTGTTCTATTGGCTCTATATAATTGATATTCAAAATACAAACAAACTTCTGATATTATTGACTTTCCATTCTTTTGTGAAGCAGCTATTTCGATGGATGTAATTAGGTTTTCTTTAGCATCTGTTCTTAAATCACCTATTGGTAATTGTGATCCAGTAAAAATTACTGGCTTAGAAAGGTTTTCAAACATAAAACTAATTGCTGACGCTGTATATGACATGGTATCTGATCCATGAAGTACAACAAAACCGTCAAACTGCTCATAATTATTTTCAATGATTTCGGTAATAGAAATCCAATAATGAGGATTCATGTTTGATGAATCTATTGGTTCATCAAAAGAAACGCTTTCTATTGAACAGTTTAAGTGTTTTAATTCAGGAATATGTTTTAGTAACTTATCAAAATTAAATGCTTTTAACGCTCCTGTTTCAAAATCCTTAATCATACCGATAGTTCCACCTGTATAAATCAATAATATATGAGGAATTTTTGCCATTCTGTCTTAAATTTAATTTTGGAATAATTTATGCTATAAAATTAATGATAAAAAGAAAACTATTTTTAATTAACTTTACAAAAAAAATAAAACATAAAAATTATGATGATAGGATATATAATATTTGGCTTAATTGCACTTTTTGGTTGGTTGACACAATCAAGATTAAAAAGTAAATTCAAAAAATATTCTGAATTAACTTTACAAAACGGCATGTCTGGAAAAGAGATTGCAGAGAAAATGCTACAAGACAACGGAGTTTATGACGTTCAAGTCATTTCTACTCCTGGAAGATTGACAGATCACTACAACCCAAGAGATAAAACGGTAAACTTAAGTGAAGCTGTATATAATCAAAGAAATGCTGCTGCTGCTGCAGTTGCTGCTCACGAAGTTGGTCATGCTGTACAACATGCTACATCTTATTCTTGGTTGCAATTTAGATCAAGTTTGGTACCAATGGTTGGCATAGCAAGTAAATTATCTATGTGGATTATTATGGCAGGTTTTTTCTTTCAACAATTTCCAATTTTACTACCTATCGGAATTGTATTATTCTCTGCAACAGTATTCTTTAGTTTCGTAACATTACCTGTTGAATACGATGCAAGTAATCGCGCTTTGGCTTGGTTACACGATTCAAATATGCTTACTAGTGAAGAACAAGTAGGTGCAAAAGACGCTTTAAAATGGGCTGCAAGAACTTATGTAGTTGCAGCAATTGGTGCTTTGGCAACATTACTTTATTATGTGATGATATATATGGGAAGAGATTAAGATTTTTTTTAATAAACTTCATTAAAACAGCGTGTAAAATTTACACGCTGTTTTTAGTTATAAACTTATCTGTCTATCAATCTGTTGATCAAGAGATATAAAGGTTTCTGTTCGTGCCACACCTTTTATTGACTGAATTTCTTTATTTAATAGTTTCATCAAATGCTCGTTATCACGACATAATATCTTGATAAAAATAGCATAATTTCCAGTTGTATAATGACTTTCTATAACTTCCGGAATTTCTTTTAAACGATTGATTGCCGCAGAATATTTACTTGCTGCATCTAAAAAAATTCCAACAAAAGCCAATGTTTTATAACCTAATACTTTTGGATTTAAAACAAATTTTGAGCCTGTAATTAATCCTGAAGCCTCTAATTTTCTTAACCTTTGATGAATAGCGGCTCCTGAAATTCCTACTTCTCGAGCAATGCTTAAAATGGGTGTACGAGCATCTGCAATTAAATTTTTTAGAATTATCTTGTCAATTCCGTCAATATGTAAGTCTTTTTTCTTCATTTGCTGTAAATCTGAAATCAAATATAAAAAATAAAGGATACAATTTCTTGTATCCTTTGATTATTTGTTATAATACGTAGTATTTTATTCTTCAATTGGTTTCATTACAAAATCTTCCATAAACTTTGTTGTGTAATTTCCTGCAACATAATCTGGATGATCCATCAACTGACGATGAAATGGTATTGTAGTTTTTATTCCTTCAATCACAAACTCATCTAATGCGCGTTTCATTTTATTAATTGCCTCTTCTCTAGTTTGAGCAGTTGTAATTAATTTTGCAATCATAGAATCATAATTTGGCGGAATACTATATCCTGCATAAACATGTGTATCTAATCTTACACCATGACCTCCTGGAGCATGTAATGTTGTGATTTTTCCTGGTGAAGGGCGAAAATCATGATATGGATCTTCCGCATTTATACGACATTCTATTGAATGTAATTGTGGTAAATAGTTTTTTCCAGAAATTGGAACTCCTGCTGCAACTAATATTTGCTCACGAATCAAATCAAAATCAATTACTTGTTCTGTAATTGGATGCTCAACTTGAATACGTGTATTCATTTCCATGAAATAGAAATTTCTCTTTTTATCAACCAAAAATTCAACGGTACCTGCTCCTTCATATGAAATGTATTCTGCAGCTTTAACAGCCGCATCGCCCATTTTTTTACGAAGTGCCTTTGTCATAAATGGCGAAGGAACTTCTTCTGTTAATTTCTGATGACGTCTTTGAACAGAACAATCTCTTTCAGATAAATGACACGCCTTACCAAAAGAATCACCTACTATCTGAATCTCGATATGTCTTGGCTCTTCAATCAATTTTTCCATATACATATCGTCATTATCAAAAAATGCTTTTGATTCCTGACGAGCACCATCCCAACCTTTTCTTAGATCTTCTTTTTTCCAAATGGCACGCATTCCTTTTCCTCCACCTCCTGCAGAAGCTTTCAACATTACTGGATAACCCATTTCGTCTGCCAGCTTTTCAGCATCTTCAAATGTTTCTAAAAGTCCGTCAGAACCTGGAACACAAGGCACTCCTGCTTCTTCCATTGTTGCTCTTGCAGATGCTTTATCTCCCATTCTGTTAATCATGTCTGGAGATGCACCAATAAATTTTATATCATGCTCTTCACAAATTTTAGAAAATTTAGCGTTTTCTGACAAGAATCCATATCCTGGATGAATGGCATCAGCATTGGTTATTTCTGCTGCTGCTATTATATTTGCTATTTTCAAATAAGATAGAGCACTTGATGGCGGTCCGATACATACAGCCTCATCTGCAAACTTTACATGCAAACTTTCTGCATCTGCGGTAGAATAAACTGCAACGGATTTTATACCCATTTCTCTACAAGTCCTTATAACTCGTAATGCAATTTCTCCTCTATTTGCTATTAATATTTTTTTAAACATAAATTCTTCAATTTTTCAATATTCAAAAAACAAAATTCCAATTAAATTTATTGGATTTTGAGAATTAAAATTGGGATTTTACATTAAGAAGGGTCCACTAAAAATAATGGCTGCCCAAATTCTACTGGTGAAGATTCATCTACCAATACTTTTACAATTTTACCTGAAACTTCTGATTCAATTTCATTGAATAACTTCATCGCTTCGATAATACATACTATTGAGTCTGGAGATACTGTGTCTCCAACTTCTGCAAAATTTGGTTTGTCTGGTGATGGTTTTCTATAGAAAGTCCCAATAATTGGTGATGTAATCGTAATATATTTTGAATTTTCGACCTCAACCTCATTTGTTGCTGAGGTTTCAACTGTTGCTGCAGGTGCTGCTTGTGCAATTGGTGCTGCTAAAGTTGGTGCTTGATGCACAATTGTAGTCTCAGGAATTCCTTTTCCTGTTTTAATTGTTATTTTAAAATCTTCTACTTCGAGTTTTACTTCGTTTACGCCAGATTTTGACACAAACTTTATAAGATTTTGAATATCCTTTAAATCCATATATTATATTTTTTAGTTGGTTGTTTTAAAATTTTTTAATATGCCCATTTAAAATAGATGGCTCCCCAAGAAAAACCTCCGCCAAATGCTGCAAAAATAATTGTATCTCCTTTTTTTAGTTGCGATTCATAATCGACTAATAGTAATGGTAAAGTTGCTGAAGTAGTATTTCCGTAATTCTCAATATTGGTCATTACTTTTGATTCTTCTAAACCAACTCTATTTGATGTTGCATCAATAATTCTTTTGTTTGCTTGATGTGCAGCAAGCCAAGTAACATTATCTTTTGTAAGGTTATTTCGCTCCAAAATTTTCACACAAACGTCTGCCATATTAAAGACTGCATTTTTAAATACAGTTCTACCTTCTTGATGTACAAAACAGTCTTCATCACCAAAAACTTCTCCTTTTTCAAACGGATTTGCAGATCCTCCTTTTGCAACTTGCAAAAATTCTCTTCCGCTACCATCTGTACGTAAATATTCATCTTGCAAACCAAGACCATCTGTATTTGGTTCAAATAAAACGGCTCCTGCACCATCACCAAAGATGATACATGTTGCACGGTCTTTATAATCTATCATTGAAGAGTTTTTATCAGCTCCAATCAATAATACTTTTTTATATTTTCCAGATTCTATATAACTAGCAACTACAGACATTCCGAACAAAAAACTAGAACATGCAGAATCTAAATCAAACGCAAATGCATTTGTGGCTCCAATACTTGACGCTACAAATGAGGCTGTTGATGCTGCTTGCATGTCTCTTGTTGCTGTTGCAACAATAATTAAATCTATTTCGTTTGGATCTGTATTAGACTTTGAAAGTAGATCTTCAGTGGCTTTTATCGCCATAAATGAAGTTCCTTTTCCTTTTTCTTTTAAAATTCTTCTTTCTTTAATTCCCGTTCTTGAAACAATCCATTCATCATTGGTATCAACCATTGTTTCAAGGATCTTATTTGTCAACCTATATTCTGGGAGATATTTTCCAACAGCTGTAATTGCCGCAGTAATTTTTGCCATATTTAAAAATTTTACTTTTAAAAGTGTGTCAAAGTAATGAAAAAAAAATTAGAAAAATGACAAAAAAAATCCTTTTTAACTCGTTTTTTGATTAAAAACACAAAAAAACCCTCAATAATGAGAGTTTTTAGTGTTTTTATGTTATTGATTATTATGCTTCCGCAGTTGCAGCAGCATCAATAATAATTTGACCTCTGTAGTATAATTTACCTTCGTGCCAATGTGCTCTGTGGTATAAATGAGATTCTCCTGTTGTAGGATCTACAGCAATTTGTGGAACAACCGCTTTATAATGAGTTCTTCTCTTATCTCTTCTTGTTTTCGAAATTTTTCTCTTAGGATGCGCCATTTTTATTCTTTTTTATTCGATTTTAATTCTTTTAATTTCTCCCAACGAGGATCAATTGTATCTTCTTTTATTTTATACTCTTCTAATTTTTTCAATACTTCTGATTCTAATGTACCATTTTCTACTCCAGGATGAACCCTTTTAATAGGTAATGATAATATTATCATTTCATAAATAAGATGTGATATATCTAATTGAACTTGATTATGCGGAATAATTAATATTTCATCATTATCATCATTGTACTCTTCACCAAATTTTACAATTAACGGTAAATTTCCATTGACTTTTAGATCAAAAGGTTCTGCTGTTACATCGCAAGCAACTGTTACAACTCCTTTAGAATCAAACATAAGATTAAACATGTTATGTTTTTTCTCAAAGTTTAAATCAATTTTTATATCAGCATTTTCAAATTCATGGTATTGAAAATGTTCAAAGAACGTATTGTCAATTTTATATTCAAATTGATGTTTTCCTAATCTTAGTCCTGTAAAAGATATATTAAATTCTTTTAAGTCTTTCATTTTGAATATCAATTTGAGCGTGCAAATATATAAAAATATAAGATATATTTATAGTTAATCTGCTTTTTTATTCTTTCTTTTTATTTTAATGCTCCTTGAACTAATGCTTTGTGATTGGTTCGCATTTTATATATTTCAATTCCTTTAAAAAGTGCTGCTTTAAATGAATTTTCATTTGCAGTTCCTTTTCCTGCAATTTCATATGCAGTACCATGATCTGGAGACGTTCTTATTCTACTCAATCCTGCAGTATAATTTACTCCTTTACCAAAAGAAATTGTTTTGAAAGGTGCTAATCCTTGATCGTGATACATTGCTAAAACTGCATCATATTGTTTATAGGTTTCTGAACCAAAAAATCCATCAGCAGCATATGGACCATAAACTAATTTCCCTTCTTTTTGAATTTCAGCAATTGTTGGCCTCACAATTTCATCATCTTCACCTCCTATAACTCCTTTGTCTCCACAATGTGGATTCAAACCTAAAATTGCAATTTTTGGTCTCGATATTTCAAAATCTTGAACCAATGTTTGATACATTACTGCTACTTTACTCTTGATTAGTTCAGGTGTAATTGTTTTAGAAATATCTGAAATTGGAATATGACCCGTAATTAAACCAACTCGCAAATCATCCGTCATTAAGATCATCAAACTTTTACCTTCCAATTTATCTTCTAAAAACTCTGTATGACCAGCAAATCTAAATGTATCTGATTGAATATTTTCTTTATTGATTGGTGCTGTTACCAACACATCTATCTTTTTATCTTTTAATGCTTTTACTGATGCGTCCAAGGAAATTAATGCATATTTTCCACCTATATCATTCGATTTTCCTGGAGTTATCTCAACATCTTCTTGCCATACATTCAGAATATTAATTTTATCCTCTTTAACTTGACTTAAATTAGAAATTGATTGAATTTGTATATTTTGATTGAGTGTTTTTTTATAAAAAGACACAACCTTTGTTGATCCAAAAAGTATTGGAGTACAAAAATCTAGCATTCGACTATCTTCGAATGTCTTTAAAAATACCTCAACACCTATTCCGTTAATATCACCTATAGAGATTCCTACTTTTATTTTAGTTTCTTTATTCATTCAGTAGTTTATTATTCTTATCTTTGAAACATCAAAAGTAATCAATAAATTTACAACTATGTTTACCGGAATTATAGAAACTTTAGGATCAGTTCAAAAAATTGAACAAGAAAATGAGAATCTTCATATTTCAATTAAAAGTAACATTACATCAGAATTAAAAATTGATCAAAGTGTTGCTCATAATGGTGTTTGCTTGACTGTTGTCGAAATTGTTGATGATGTTTATACCGTTACTGCAATTAAAGAAACATTAGACAAGAGCAATCTCAAATCCATCAATATTGGAAATAGTATAAATCTCGAAAGAGCAATGAAACTTGGAAACAGGCTAGATGGCCATATAGTTCAAGGGCATGTAGACCAAACTGCAAAATGTACTGAAAAGAAATCTGAAAACGGGAGTTATATTTTTACTTTTAAATATGATATAGGTAAAAGTAACATTACTATTGAAAAAGGATCTGTTACAATAAACGGAGTAAGTTTGACTGTTGTAAATTCTAAAAAAGACAGTTTTAGTGTAGCAATAATTCCATATACAATAGAAAACACAACTTTTAAAGATCTTCAAATTAATGATGTTGTAAACTTAGAATTTGATGTTATTGGAAAGTATGTAGCAAGATTAATGCAGCAATAAAGAAACTTATTTTTCTTTTCTACGAAGTCTATTTACTCCATATAATAATCCAGAACCTAATAAAAATAATGTACCGCCATCTATTGGCGCTAATCCTGGTGGATTAGGAGGGTTACAAGGCGGACTTGTACATGGTCCTGGACCTCCTCCACCTCCTGGTTGCGCATAACTAACTGTTGTATTAGATATCAAAACTAAAACAAACAGAATAATACGACAAAACGAAAAAAACTTTTTCATCTTTATTTCTTGGGGTTAATCACTACAATTTTAACAAATATACACAATTATATATATTTTCCTAAAATAAAATGATTTTGTGGTCCCACAAGGGCTCGAACCTTGGACCCCCTGATTATGAGTCAGGTGCTCTAACCAGCTGAGCTATGGGACCTATAATATGGGTGCAATATTACTATTATTTTATTTTATGTACAATGTTTTTTTTGATTTTTAATCTTGAAAAAACAGAAATGTTAAAATCAATTCTTTTTATTACATTAGCATATTATATATTTTACAACATGAACAAAAATCTAATTTTATTTGGCTTATCACTCATTTTCAGCGCTGTAAGCTTAAATGCTCAAAATTCAGATCAATCTTTTTGGAACAATGTCCGCTTTGGTGGAGGTTTAAATGTTGGTTTTGGAAGTAACTTTACAACCTTAGCAATTTCTCCAAGTGCAATTTATGACTTCTCTGAAGAGTTTAGTGCTGGTCTTAGTTTGAGTTATCTATATTCTAAAAACAAAGTCTTTAATTCAACTGCAAATGTATATGGTGCTAGTATAATTTCTTTATACAATCCAATTGATAGGCTTCAGTTTTCGGGAGAATTTGAAGAATTGAATATTAATTTCAATAATGGTGTTGATAAAGATTCTTATTGGAATCCTGCCTTATATTTAGGAGCGGCTTATAGAACTGGTGCAGTTTCTATTGGTTTGAGATATGATGTTTTATACAAAGAGAATAAAAGTATTTATAGTTCGGCGTTAACGCCAGTTTTTAGAGTTTATTTTTAAACATTTCTATTCATTAAATTCTCACCAAAATTCCTTAATAATTTCTTTTTATCATCAGAAATTGAAATTGTTTCTAAAGTCTCAAAAGCTTGTTGTGTATAATATTTTATCAATGATTTTGTTTCTTCAGATGATCCTGAACTATTAAAAATAGTTTTAACTTCTTCAATTTTTTGCTGATTATCATCTAACTTTATAGAAAATAATTCTTGCAATTTTTTCTTTTCTGATGGATTGCATTTTTCTAAAGCTTTTAAATATAAATATGTTTTTTTGTTTTCTATAATATCACCTCCAACTTGTTTCCCAAAAGTCTTTTGATCACCAAAAGCGTCTAAATAATCATCTTGTAATTGAAATGCAATACCTAAATTTAAACCAAAATCATACATTTTTTGAGCTTCTTCTTCAGAAACTTCAGCTATAATTGCTCCCATTTTCAAAGTTGATGCTACTAAAACTGAGGTTTTGAGTATAATCATTTGCATATACTCGTCAATCGAAACGTTATTTCGTGTTTCAAAATCTATATCCAGTTGCTGTCCTTCGCAAACCTCAATTCCCGTTTTGCTAAATAATTGTGTTAATTTTTTAAAAACTGCTGGTTCATAACTTTCTAAATATTGATATGCAAGAATCAACATAGCATCTCCAGACAAAATTCCGGTGTTTATATCCCATTTTTCATGGACAGTGATTTTACCTCTTCTCAAGGGAGCATCATCCATAATATCATCATGAATTAAAGTGAAATTATGAAAAACTTCAATTGCCAATGCAACATCTAATGCTTTTGTATAGTCTATTCCAAAAGCATCGGCACTTAACAATGCAAGAACAGGGCGTAATTTTTTACCTCCCAAACTCAAGATATATTCTATAGGCTGATAAAGATTTTTAGGTTCTTTAACCTTAACTCTTTTAGTTAAATATTCTTCAAATGTTTTTTTATAAACTGCTAACACGTTTCTATATTTTTTACAAAAATAATTTGTCCGTTTTAATAAAACGTTAAAAAAATACAAAAACTTTGGAAACTTTTTGTGTGTTTAGAGTTTCCTTCATACATTTGCAGCGAAATCAGCATAAAAAATGAAAGATAAAATATTGACAAAATCGACTGGAATGTTCTTAAACTATGGTTTTAAGAGTGTCACAATGGATGATATTGCTGAACAGCTAGGGATTTCAAAAAAAACTATTTATGCGCATTTTGATAACAAGACAAAACTTGTTGAAGCAAGTACATTGTATTTGTTTGAGTTTATTTCAACAGGAATAAACTTAATATGCGAATTAGGAAAGAATCCTATTGATGAATTATTTGCTATCAAAAGTTTTGTGATGGAGCATTTAAAAGATGAGAAGACTTCTCCTCAATACCAACTTCAAAAATATTATCCTAAATTATTTCAAACACTAAAAATGAAACAGTTAGACATTATGCAGGAGTGTGTTACTGAAAATTTAATAAAAGGAATTGAACAAGACTTATATAGAAGTGAACTGGATGTAGATTTTATTTCTCGAATATATTTTAACGGAGTTATTGGGATAAAGGATGAAGAAACATTTTCTCGTAAAGATTTTACTCCAAGTTATTTATTAGAAAGTTATTTAGAATACCATATTAGAGCAATTGCAACAGAAAAAGGATTACAAATCATGGAAAAATTATTGTTGAAAAATGAAAAATAAATTATTAATACTTACTTTTTTCTTTTCACTTATAATAAGTGCACAAGAAGATCATACCTATACTTTAGATGAAGCAATTAAATATGCGATTGAAAA
>CALIIP010000194.1 GCA_938018045.1 uncultured Flavobacteriaceae bacterium | reverse complement strand
ATTGACGTACCTTGCTTTAAACTAAATGATTATATAGTTTGGGGTGCAACAGCTATGATGCTAAGTGAAATCAAAGATGTACTTAAGTCTTTGTAACCAGTTTTATTTTGTAAGTTTGTTTTCCTACTTAATCAAAAAACTATATGGTACTATTCAAAAGAAATCCTTTTGGACATATATTATTCATCAAAAAATGGATTATCCGAATTTTCGGAGTTATTTCTCATGGTCGCTATCGAAGATTTAATGATTTACAAATAGAAGGCTCAGAGATAATTCGTGAATTACCTGATAATAATGTGCTTTTTGTAGCAAATCACCAAACCTATTTTGCTGATGTTGCTGCAATGCTCCACGTATTTAATGCCTCTTTAAAAGGACGTGTAGATAACATAAAGAATGTTGGTTATATTTGGCATCCAAAATTAAATATCTACTATATAGCAGCTTCAGAAACTATGAAATCTGGATTGTTACCTAAAATATTTGCATATATCGGCTCAATTTCTATCCAACGAACATGGAGAAGTGAAGGGAAAGATGTAAACAGGCAAGTAAAAATGTCTGATATTTCTAATATCGGTATCGCTCTAGATGATGGTTGGGTAATTACTTTTCCACAAGGAACTACTACACCTTTTAAACCTATCAGAAGAGGAACTGCACATATTATAAAAAAATTCAATCCAATCGTGATTCCTATTGTTATAGATGGTTTCAGACGCTCATTTGATAAGAAAGGGTTAATGATAAAGAAAAGAGGAATCCTTCAATCTTTGGTTATAAAAAAGCCATTAGAAATAGATTATGAAAATGATTCTGTTGAAGATATCATTTCACAAATTGAAATGGCTATTGAGCAACATCCATCTTTTTTAAAGGTTGATTCTCCAGATGAATTCTTAAAAACTGAAGAAGAACTTAATAAAAAACGTAAATTCTGGAATGGTTAACCGGAATTATCCTAACCAAGCATTTAACATCCAAAGTGTTTTTTCTTGTTCTGCAATAAAATCACTCATCATTGAGTTAGTACCTTCATCATTTGCATCATCCGATGAATTCAAAATAGAACGTTCATTTTTCAATAATTCTGATAAAGATGTAACAACCAATTTTACAGCATCTATATCTTCAGATATATTTGTTCCTACAGGAACAGTAGCAGTTTTACTATATTCTGCAAATGTGTGCATTGGCACTCCATCTAAAGTTAAAATACGTTCTGCAATCATATCAACTTTTTCTTGTGCATCAGTATAAAACTCTTCAAATTTAACATGTAAATCAAAGAAGTTTTTCCCTTTTATGTTCCAATGTAATCCTCTCAAATTTTGGTAATACACTTGAAAATTTGCCAATAATCCATTTAAATCGGTTACTAAATTTGCTGTTTTAGTTTTGTCTAATCCTAATATTGTTGTCTTCATAATTTTGGTTTTTACTATTAATATTTTTTATCAAAACAAAGATAGTTTGAAATAAAACACAATAAGTATAAATATTATTGATAATTTATATACTTTTATCGTCAAAACTTATACAGATGACAATCACCCAATTAAAATACGTTCTTGCAGTTGCAGAACATCAAAACTTTACAGTTGCATCTGAGCACTGTTTTGTAACACAACCAACGTTGAGCATGCAAATACAAAAACTTGAAGATCAACTTGATATAAAGATATTTAACCGAAGTAAAAAACCAATTCAATTAACCGATATTGGCTTAAAAATAGTTGAACAAGCCAAAACTATTGTTGACGAAAGCAATAGAATTACTGATATAGTAGATCAACAAAAAGGATATATTGGCGGTGAATTTAAACTCGGAATTATTCCAACAATAATGCCTACACTTTTACCAATGTTTTTAAAAACGTTTATAAAAAAATATCCGAAAGTAAATTTGATTATCGAAGAATTAACTACTGAAGAAATTGTAAAAAAACTTTCTGATGGTCACATAGATGCAGCAATTGCTGCAACTCCGTTAGAAAATGAATCAATCAAAGAAAGAGTCATATATTACGAACCTTTTGTAGGTTTTATACCAGAAAATCATCGCTTGTTTGATTCAAAAACCCTCGACCCAAATGATTTGGAACTCAATGATATTTTACTCCTTGAAAATGGTCATTGTTTTAAAGCAAGTGTTTTAAATTTATGTAAAGCCTTTAAGCAAGATACTTCCCAAAGGTTTCACTTGGAGAGCGGAAGTTTTAGTACACTTATCAAACTATCAAAAGAGAATATGGGTATGACATTATTACCATATTTGCATACGTTGGATTTAAATACAAAAGACAAAAAACATTTAAGAGAGTTTAATGCTCCTGCTCCTGCTCGTGAAGTGAGCTTGATATATCATAAATCGCAATTGAAAATGCAATTAATTGAAAGTCTAAAAAATGTGATAGACAGTATTGTAAGAGGTGTAATAACTTTTAATGATGTTAAAATCATCAGTCCATTAGAAAAGAAAAAAGGAGCATAAAGCTCCTTTTTTAATTTTTAATTAATAGTAAACAAACATTTAATTCTGGTTTTTCATGTGTAAATTCATTTAGCCAGATTTTTAATTCATCAATTTCATACGGAAGCAATCTTTTTATTGCTTTTTCTAATTCTTTGCAAAATAACTCGGTGTTAAAACTCACCTTTTTAAGTACAGTTTTAGTGTACTCGAATATTGCTCTTGCCATTGAAGTTTGTATTAATGATTATAATACATATATAACGAAAAAAAATGAACTTTAGTATATCGTAATTTACAATTTATTTACTTTCACTATCAAACTAGAAGCAACTGACTCTAAATCAGATTGTATTGATTTGTAATGTGCTCTTTTGTTTTCAATGTTTTTTGCATTTACTTTATTAAGTAAACCATCATAACTGCTTATTGCTTCATCAACAACAGCTTGAGATTTTTTTGCGTCAGCTTTTGGATTCAACAATTCCCACATGTAACATTCTTCAATTATATCTCCAAGAATATAATTAATATCTTTTTTTAAGTTTTTTACACTTGCCATAATATCTTATTTTAATTTGATGCAAAAATACATCTTTTTTATATTAAATAAGGAAGAATTTCTTTTAATGAATTTACCGTTTTATATTTTGAATTTTCTTCTTCTAATGAAACTTTTTCGTGTTCCCATGTTGTGTGATATGGTACGTGAATTGCAGTTGAATTAATCTTAACAAGTGGTAAAACATCTGATTTTAAAGAATT
>CALIIP010000193.1 GCA_938018045.1 uncultured Flavobacteriaceae bacterium | reverse complement strand
TGTGATAAGAGGATACCAATTCCTCCATCCGTTTAGATTCCGATAATTGTGACATATACTTTTTTGACAAAAATAGATCTCAAACCAAAGCTAATCAAGGTGGGTTAGACGGATGGATACATAACTTCCATCTTTTTATCGTTTTCTACAATAAAGAAAGGTTTACTGACCGATTCAATCTTTAACCCAATTGATTCATAGCTCTTTCTAATTGTTGATTCTGTAAAACCTAGGCTGGGGTTTGTTTGATTTTTGTGCCAGTCCAATTGAAAAAAATAACCATTCAACTTTAGAAGAGACTTGATAATAGATAGTGTTTCTATGAAATTTGGAATAAAAGCGCAAACAGAGGAGGCTACAATAATATCAAACTTATTATTAAATATAGAATTTTGTCCAATTGTTATTGGAGATAATTCTCCTACAATAGATGTCACATTATTCAATTTCTTATTTTTTAAGATATCAATCATTTTTGGTGAAGAATCAATAGCAGCTACATTTTTTGCTTTTTTGGAAATAATTTCAGTAAGCAATCCGGTACCACAACCATAATCAAGAACTGATAAATTTTTTAAGGAAACTCGCGTTGCAATCAAACTAAATGCTTTTTTTGAATAGAATTTAGCATTTGGATATTCATCCCAATATTCAGCGTGTTCGTTCCAATTTATTTTAAATTCACTTTTGTTTATTTTACTCATATCTATTCAAGTTCTTCACATTCAAAATTTAGATTTTCTAATAATTTTATAATTTTTTTAGCCGAACAGTTTTCACTGTCAATTCTTAAAATTTTATCGCTGTCTTCAAGGTCAAAACTCCATTGAGATTTAATGGGTATCTTGTCAAGATACGGCTTTAACTCTTTTACTTGTTTTTTGTTCTGTACACTTGTTTTGAAAATGAATATCATTTTTTTTAAATTTTTAGTTCACTAATTTTTGAGATCTGACCAAGCTCCGCCAATGATGTATCGTTTTCATAGTTTGCTTAAAATTTTGTTGTCAATATAAAATGTGCCGAATGGAATAAAACAAGCTAAAATTATTTTCCAGGTAGTTGTTTTAAATTTCCAATTTTGTTCAACGCCGATACTTAGGGTATTGAAAATAAAAAGTAAAAATATTGCTCCGTGAATTGGTCCTAATGTTTTGGATAAACTTGGATTGTGAAAATAGTATTTCATAGGTACGGCAATAAAAACGAGTACCAATAATGAAACACCTTCAAGAAATCCAATAATTCGTAATCTTCCGATTTTTGTTTTGAAAAGATGTATCATAATTATCTAAAATAAGGTCTGTTTGCTAATGGTGAAAACGGCCAAGGAATAGCTATGAAAATGATGATAAGTGATATAGAATACCAAAGCAAGATTATTTTAAATTTTGTCTTATCCTCTGTTCTTCTCTTACTTAATGCTGAACCGATAGTTATTAAAACGATTGCGTGAAGCATTAAGATAAGATGAATAAAACCAAAGAATGTACTATCTAAACTTTTTATTGCATCATTAAAATTATGCCAATAGTATTTGATTATTGGACTTTGAGAGTAAAGTAAAATGCCAATAATTAACTGAATATGAGCTGTTGTAGCAGTCCAATGCCGAACAATATTGTCGAATTTTGAAAATTTTAGATTTAGAAAATAACCTCTATATGCTCTGTAAATGGAAAAAACAAGAGTGATTATAACAAGCCACCGAATAATAGAATGAATATAAATTAAGCCTTGATACACCAATGAGATATTTAATAATATCACAAAGATAACAAAAACATACTAATTGGTATGTTTTTAGTGTAAATTGTTTAGATATAGCTTAAGTTCTTTTAAATATGCGTGATAGCAGTCTGTATTATTATAAATTTTCCCGAAATTTCTAATCCCCCAATAACTTGACATAATAAAATAGGCAACTTGTTTTGGGTTTACTTTGTTATTTACTTTTTGGCTTTCAATTCCTTTTTGTAAACTAATTTCTATTGTAGTTTGCCATTCTATTACTAACTCCTTTAAAACTTTTGAAAATTCAATATTCCAAGGGGTCATTTCTTGTGTCAAATTTCCTGTTGGACATCCATATTCAAGTTTTAGGAATGGATTTTCTAACAACAAAAATTTAGTCATTTGATAGATTTTTTCGATTGGATTCGAAGTGTTTTGCAATGGAAGAATAAAAGTATCCTGCATTGTCGGTTTAATAATTTCATTAATAATGGCGATTCCCATTTCGTCTTTTGTTTTGAAATGATAGTAGAAAGCACCTTTTGTAACTTTTGTAGTTGCAATGATTTCATCAATACTCGTGGTTTGATAACTTTTTTTATAAATTAAGTCAAACGCTTTTTCTAGAATTGTATGTCGTGTATTTGAGGCTTTTGTCATAGAAAATACTAATTAGTATGATTTGTAAATTAATCAAAAAAAATCGATTAGAGAAAATTTATCTATGCTTGAAGATTACTTTTCAGTTAGAGCTAGCGATGTCGTAGTCGAGTATACAATGGGGTTTTTAACCTAAGTCTATATGTGATAGCCTCCTATGAATATGTCTCTTATTGTACAACTCTAAAATATGCTATTTTACATCACCAAACTATTCTAATGTTTGATGAGGGTTCTTTTTTGGTCAATACTCATAAGAATTAGAAATGATTTTTTTTCTAAATGAGGTTTGATATATGTCTTTTTATTTATAAAACCCACCGAGAGGACTACGACTACCAAAATGTAAAAGAAAAATGAAGTTGTAAATCAAAAAGATTAGACAAGCCTAGTTTTATGCCTAAATTAGTATTAATTATAACTTTTGTTGAACAATATATTTTTTTGAACGCTGTTTTAATCACTTGCTTTAATTGTATAATACTTGTTAAAACTAGTGTAGATTTTAGTTTCTTTAAGTTTGCCTTTTTTGTAGATCTCAATTTTTTCAATATCCGATGATTTTTTGTCAAAATATCGTATTTTATTTAATCTGTTCTTTTTGTCAAAATGTTCTGCTTTATGATTTCTACCATCCGCGGTGTAATATATTATATCTACGCATCCGTTGCTGTCATAATGGTAATCTTTTGAATTATAAAAGCTTCCTGATTTTTTTGTAGCTCCTATATGGGTATATTCATACGTGTATTTTCCTTCTTTAATTAATTGCTGTTTTTCATTATAAATGAAATAATAGGCATTGTTTATAGGAGTTATCAAATTATACTTCGTTGATAATTCTGGATTACTACAAGGACGAGTAGTAATTACCTCTTCTTTTTTAAATACAATTGTGTCATTATGAGAAACCCAAAGAGTATCAGTTTCTGTTTCACTTTTTTTATATTTTCCTTTAAAAATGATTGAGTTTTTATTTTCTGAATTTCTAAATTCATTTTGGCAGTTGCATTGATACTTTATGGGGATAAAGAAGCTTAAGAATATAAATAACTGATTTAGTATCATTTTATTACTATTGATTTTCTAGTGTTAACAAACAAAACTTAGTATATGACGTATGACATCCGCAAGGTGCAATGATTTTTTTTCAGTGTTGATGAGTCGTTATTAACTTCTACATGCACATTCATGATGTTTGTTGAGATATCCAATTGTTTCTATACATAGTTTTTCTAAAATTGAAATGTCAATATCAGCAAGTTTTTTAACATAGATACAGGCTTTCCCCATTTTAAATTTGCCAAAATCTTTCAATAATTCATCACTCTTATCGGTTTTCGAATAGATATATAGCGAAAACTGCCCTTTTCGTGGCGAGAAACCAAGCAAAGGAGCATCTCCTTCATGTCCGCTTTTATATTTGTAGTGATAGCTACCAAAACCAATAATAGTTGGTCCCCACATTTTAGGTTTAAAACCGGACCATTTCTCCATTAATTCAATTAAATTATTGCTGTCGATTTTCTTTTGCTCATTGTCAACATATGAATTAATAAAATCAATTACATTGACTTCAGTTTGAATTGTTTTATTCTTTGCCATGTATTATTATTTTATACTGTTTTGAATGCCTGCGAATGTTTAATACATGTGTCACAAGTAAGACAAAATCTGTAGTTATTAATAGTTTGCTATTTAGTTTGTATTGATTGTGATAAACCCTTTTATTCATAGTACTTGACAGTAGCTATCAATAGCATTAATTATTAAACGATTAATATGCTATAACTTTCATTCTATAAGGTCGTTACGCTATATCAAATATACAAGAACCTTTTGATTCATCACTTAACTGCTATGATCGTAGGACATGTTGTCCAAAAATTTGGATGCCTCAAAGGGTTAGAGTTCTGTATGTGCGGAGTCGTGGCTGTAAGCAAAATAGCGTACGGCAATACAGTTGGTTCTGTGATGGCTAATAATACGCTCCACTGGGATCAATTAAAAGTATTGGGATTGATTGGAGATTGTCGCACGGCAGTTTTGGGTAGTGACAAGGAGGGATGTATAAGCTGTAGTTACCAGAGTACATTATAATTCTTGTGGGAATCGTCATTGTCCTAATTGTCAAGGTGTCAACAAGGAGCGGTGGTTATTGAAACGTTCAGAAGATTTGCTTCCAGTCACTTATTTTTAGTAATAGTTTTTTTATCTCTTATGTAGGTGTAGTTCTTGTCTTTAGCATCATAATAATTACTAGAGGTCTTATTGGTGTTTAACTTAAATGTTGTTGGATCTGCATCTTTTAGTTTCTTCCCTGAATAATAAACTTTATTTTTATCAATAGCATAGGTTTGGTAAGGCGCATCAGATTCAATTAAATAAAATGTTTTAACATCTGCATTTGGAATTATTTTTCCTTGAAAATAAGCATAGTTTTTATCAGTTGCATATAAGGATTTCTGTTTTCTACCCTGATTGTTACATTCTAATATTTTAAATGATTTTACATCTATTTCCGTGATTTCGCCTGGTATAAATACATTTTTTTTATCTCTTTGATAGGTGTAAGTTAATACTTGAAAGGTTTTAGGGTCTGCTTTTTTAATGATTTCACCACCTTTTTTAAAGACGTACTTGTCATCTTTAGTATAGCCATTTTCTAAGGTTTTGAAGGTCTTTGGGTTTGCAAATTGTATCGCTTTTTCCTGAAAAAAAACAGAGTTATTATCTTTAGATAAGGTTTCGTAATCATTATCTAAAATAATACGAAAGCTCAAAATATCGACATTTTTAATTTTGTTAAATGTATAAAATACAGCACTTTTAAATATACCATAATTTTTACCCACTATTTTAAATCCATTCAAATTGATTTTTGGAATTTCTATAGCAAGAGTCATTTTTTTTTCTATACTGAAAATGAGAATTGTATTTTTCTGAAAATGTTTTTTTCGAAATAATAAAGACTTTATTGTCAAACATTTTTCCTTCATCTAAATTAGAAATTTCAAGATTATCAAATCCTGTATGTTCTGAAAGAAAACCAGAAGAATTAAATTTGTTAGATAAGACATAGAAAACCTCAGTTCCATTTGAAAAAAAATTACTTTCTTCTATTCTATTCAATTCATTCTGAGCTTGAGTATGCATAATTGCATTTATTAGTATAATAAAACTTAGTAGTGTTTTCATTTTTTCTGACTAACGTTAAATAGCCGAGGAGACAAGGGAATTTTTACCACAAGCCTCTCACAGAACTGTACGTGATGATCTCCCATCAAACGGCTCTTGTTATACAAATCTAAATTAGCGTTTTCAAATGGTATATCTCATTTTTCAATGATAAAATAGGTTTGGGAATTGTTCCTTAACCCTATAAAACCATTGATATGCACGATTTATAATTGTTTTGCAACACTTATACCTTTTTCTTGCCCACCTCACGAATCGATTGTTCAACAGTTTGAAGACATCGTGTAATACGATTTGTGATTAAAAAATTCGTATAAATTCATTGAATTATTTTTTCTTTATGCAAGGCAAAAAAATCAAGCATAGCTATAGCTACGGTTTATTTTTTAAACGAAGTAGAAAGGGAAAAGAAACGATGAATATGCG
>CALIIP010000192.1 GCA_938018045.1 uncultured Flavobacteriaceae bacterium | reverse complement strand
CTGAATAAACTTCAGTTACCATATATGAGAATTCCTGGCTTTGAGAAAATAAAACGTAACGAAATTGTCGTTTTTAATCAGCCAGCAGATACGTTGCTTGACATGAATGATTTTCAGCCAGACAGAAATTATTATAAACCTATTGATAAAAAAACCAATTTAGTAAAACGCTGTGTTGGAATTGCTGGTGACTCACTTTCAATTGTTGATGGGTATGTTCATATAAACGGAAAGAGAACTGTATTACCAGACAGAGCAAAACCTCAATGGTATTTTGATGTAAATACTGGAGGTCAAAAAATTAGTCAAAATGTCATAGTTAATAGATATGGTGTTAGAGAAGGTTTAAAAAATAAATATGGCCAATTTATTTTAACTCAAAATGGTAGTTATATCCTAAATCTTACTGATGAAGATGCCGCAAAAGTTGCTAAAAATCCGAAAGTGAAAAATATGATTAAGCGTATTACTCCAAAAGGTCAAGGTGAAAATCTTTTCCCTCATGTTGCAAGTTTGGGTTGGAATGGCGATAATTATGGTCCGCTTTACATCCCTAAAAAAGGAGCAACAGTAGAATTAAACAAAGAATCATTGCCTTTTTACAAACGTGTAATTTCAGAATATGAACACAACAAAAATGTAACTTTTGATGGTGATGAGGTATATATTGATGGTGAATTAATAAAAAACTATACCTTCAAACAAGATTATTATTGGATGATGGGAGATAATCGTCAAAATTCATTAGACGCACGTTATTGGGGCTTTGTACCATTTGATCATGTTGTTGGTAAACCTGTACTTGTTTGGATGAGTTATGATGGCGGGATTTTTAGAAATCCTCGTTGGGAACGCTTCTTCACAACTGTACATGGAGAAGGAAAAGCAACTTCTTTCCGTTATTTAGTATTTGGATTACTTATTGGTTGGATTGTTTACAGCAATTTTTTTAAGAAGAAGAAAAAAGCGTAAGTGCTATTTTTACCAACATACTTCGCTCCTATTTCTCAATACGTCGCTATTTTCAAAAATGAGAAACTCATTTTTGAAGTTGAAGATAATTTTCAAAAGCAAACGTACAGAAATCGTTGTAATATTTATGGTGCAAATGGTAAACTTACACTCAACATTCCTATCATTCACAAAGGAAAACAACAAACTAAAGATATTCGAATTGATAATAGTGAACAGTGGCAACGAAACCATTTTCGATCGTTAGCTGCGGCATATAATTCGTCACCATTCTTTGAGTTTTACGAAGATGATTTACGCCCTTTATATAAACAAGGACATCCCTTTTTACTTGATTTCAACATAAAATGCCACGAGTTTATTATGACTGCTTTGCAAAGTAAAATCACGTATTCAAAGACAGAATATTATGAAGTTCATCCAAAGATAAAAGATTATAGAAATCTTGCCATCGCAAAAAAAGAACCAAATTACGCGTTCGATTCTTATTTTCAAGTTTTTAATGATAAGCATGGTTTTATATCAAACTTAAGCATTTTAGACCTTCTTTTTATGGAAGGAACTAGTAGTGAAATTTATTTAAAAAAAAATCTTATCAAATTTTAAGTTACTGGTTTACAACATTTTTTGTATATTCAACACCATAATAAAGCCCAACTATTATGAATTTATTAGAAAGTTATATTCTTAGTATACATCATTTATCAAAAAAAAGTCTCAAAGATTTAACTGATTTATTTGAATATAAAGTCTATAAATCAAATGATATTTTATGTGAAGTTGATACTATTCCAACCAAAACTTTTTTTTTAAGAAATGGTTGTGTAAAAGCGTATATACCTTCCTCAATAAACAAAAGTTATGTTAGAAGAATTTATGCTGAAAACATAATATTCTCATCCTACTCAGCATTAATAAAGAATACTAAATCGATATATAATCTTAAATGTATCACAGATTGCGAAATTTTAGAATGTAATTATGAGGAATTTATTAAATTATCAGAAAAGAATATAGAAGTTGCAATCTTCATTAGAAAAGCTATTGAAAAGTTATATGTTACTTACATAAACAGAAACATAGATTTTTTAACTTTAGATGCAACAGAACGTTATAAAAATTTAGTTGAAAAAATACCTGAAATAGAAAGTTTTCTAACACAAAATGAAATTGCTTCTCACTTAGCGATTAGTAAAATGCAATTAAATAGATTAAAAAAGAAACTTAATAATTATTCATAAGATGGAGTTGATGAGAAATAAAATGAATAAAATTCATCCATTATCAGATGAAACATGGAATGAATTCAGCAGTTTACTTAAACACAAACAATATCCATCAAAACATAAACTCTGTAAATTAGGGCAAAGAGCTACAGATAGTTATTTTTTGATAGATGGTTTTATTAGGGTTTATTTGATTTCAGAAAATGGCGTAGAAACTAATAAACATATATATCCTTCTGGAAGTTTTGTTGCTTCATTTACTAGCCTCATTTTACAAAACAAATCAATAGTGGAAATAGAATGCCTAACAGAATGTAAAATTGTTGAGTTTAACTATGCCGATTTTATAAAACTATCTAATTCTAGAATGGATCTTTGTATTATGCAAAGAAAAAATCTCGAGAAGTTTTATGTTGGGTTAGAAAAAAGAGAACTAGAATCTGTATTCTTAAATTCAACTGAAAGATACTTAGCCTTAATAAAAAGAATACCGAAAATTGAAACAAAGATTTCTCAAAAAAATATTGCACTTCATTTAGGAATAACAACTGTACAATTAAGTAGATTGAAAAGAAATTTACGGACTTAAAAAACTAGTGGAAATTACCTTATAAGGTTTGATTTTATTAATAACATATGTTAATAATCTATTGAATTAAATTCTTTAGTTTTGAATTTCAATAATTAACCTTTTCCAGAATATTTAAAGCCTCCAAAATAATTTTCTTTGACTCTGTTTTTAAATGTGTCAAAAATACTTTACTGTTCTAAAAAAAAATAGCCCAATATAATTGGGCTATTTTTTTTTGAAACTAATTTATCTAGTTAATTTCTTGTATTTAATACGTTTCGGCATTAAATCTCCACCAAGACGCTTCTTTTTATTCTCTTCATACTCAGAGAAAGATCCTTCAAAATAATATACTTGAGAATCACCTTCAAAAGCAAGAATATGTGTACAAATACGATCTAAAAACCATCTATCATGTGAAATAACAACTGCACAACCTGCAAAATTTTCTAGACCTTCTTCTAAAGCTCTCAACGTATTTACATCCAAATCATTTGTTGGCTCATCCAGTAATAAAACATTTCCTTCTTCTTTCAAAGTCATTGCAAGATGCAGCCTGTTTCGTTCTCCACCAGAAAGTGTGCTTACCTTTTTATTTTGTTCAGAACCAGCGAAATTAAATCGGCTCAAATATGCTCTTGAGTTTACCATTTTGCCGCCCATCATCACCAAATCTTGACCGTCTGAGAAGTTTTCCCAAATAGATTTATCAGCATCAATATTAGAATGAGATTGATCTACATAGGCTATCTTAGTTGTGTCACCTACTTTAAACTCTCCTTTATCTGGAGATTCTTGTTGCATTATCATTTTAAAAATAGTCGTTTTACCAGCACCATTAGGTCCAATAATACCAACTATTCCGTTTGGAGGTAAACTAAAATTCAAATCTTCATATAACAACTTATCTCCAAATGCTTTTGAAACACCAACTGCATCAATCACATTGGTTCCTAAACGTGGACCATTTGGGATATAAATCTCTAATTTTTCCTCTAATTTCTTTTGATCTTGGCTCATCAACTTGTCATAATTTGCCAAACGTGCTTTTGATTTTGACTGACGTCCTTTTGCTCCTTGACGCACCCATTCTAACTCTCGTTCTAATGTTTTCTGTCTTTTTGAAGCCGTTTTTTCTTCTTGTTTTAATCTATTCCCTTTTTGCTCTAACCATGATGAGTAATTCCCTTTCCAAGGAATACCTTCTCCTCTATCAAGTTCTAATATCCATCCTGCAACATTGTCTAAGAAATATCTATCATGCGTTACTGCAATCACAGTTCCTTTATATTGTGATAAATGATGCTCTAACCAATGTACAGATTCTGCATCCAAGTGATTTGTAGGCTCATCGAGTAATAAAACATCAGGTTGTTGTAATAATAATCTACACAAAGCAACTCTACGTCTTTCTCCACCAGACAATACACTAATTGGAGTATCACCTTCTGGAGTACGTAAAGCATCCATTGCTATCTCTAATTTTGTGTCTAACTCCCAAGCATCTAATGCATCGATTTTATCTTGCAATACTGCTTGTTGATTCATCAACTTCTCCATCTTATCAGCATCAGAATACACTTCTTCTAAGCCAAACATATCGTTGATTTTATTATATTCATCAAGTACAGCAACTGTTTCTGCTGCTCCTTCTTTTACAATATCTATAACTGTTTTTGTTTCGTCTAATTCTGGTTCTTGAGATAGATATCCAACTGTCAATCCATCATTAAAATTTACATCTCCTTGATAATTTTTCTCAATTCCAGCAATAATTTTCATCAAGGTTGATTTTCCTGAACCATTGAGACCTAAAATCCCAATTTTTGCTCCGTAGAAAAAACTTAAATGTATATTTTTTAAAACAGGTTTATTTGCGCCAGCATACGTCTTGCTGACTCTGGTCATTGAAAATATTATCTTCTTATCATCACTCATGTTAGTCGTTTATAAGTTTATTTGTTTTTTGTTTAGACGGATTTTGCGTCTTTGGATCTTTATAACTATGCTTCTTTGAACCTCAATTAAACACGACCTTTAAGTGCATTGAATACCCAAGAAATAGCGAAAAAACCTATTCCGACAGTAGCAAATCCCCAACCAGCAACATCATCATATCTATAGGCTCCCATCAATATGAGAATAATTCCCATTACAATCATTAAACCTGTTGCCCAAGCGAGCACTGTATTTTTATTCATTGACATACGTTAGTTGTTTTGTGTTTTGATATACAAATATCGACATTTATTTTGTTATAATTCTGCTGCCAATCTACAACCTTGATTAATTGCACGTTTAGCATCTAATTCTGCTGCAATATCAGCACCTCCAATTACATGAACTTTCATTCCTTTTTCCTCTAATGGAGCTGCCAATTTTTTAAAAGGAGTTTGTCCAGCACAGATAATTACATTATCAACTTTCAATACTTTTTCTTCTTCGTTTTGAATGTAGTGCAAGCCTTCGTCATCAATTTTTGTATATTGAACTTGGTTAATAAACTGCACTTTTTTCTTTTTTAAAGTCGAACGATGTATCCATCCTGTAGTCTTTCCTAAATTTCCGCCAAACTTCCCTTTGCTTCTTTTGAACATAAAAATTTCTCTTGGAGAAGGTTCCATTTCAACCGTTACTCCTTCAAAACCACTTCTTGATTTTAAGGTCTTGTCAATTCCCCATTCTTTCAACCAAGCATCAATATTTAATGCTGTACTTTCTCCTTCGTGTGCTAAATACTCAGACACATCAAAACCAATTCCTCCTGCTCCAATTACAGCAACACGTTTTCCGACTGGTTTTTTAAATTTCAAAACATCCAAATAACTTAATACTTTTGCATGTTCAATTCCTTCAATCCTTGGCATTCTTGGTTTTATTCCTGTTGCAATAATAACCTCATCAAATTTTCCTGCAATTAAATCATCCGAAGAAACTCTTGTATTTAATTTTACGGTAACATTGTGTAATTCTAATTGTCTTTTGAAATAACGAATTGTTTCATAAAATTCTTCTTTTCCTGGAATTTGCTTTGCTATATTGAATTGTCCTCCAATTTCTTTATCAGCATCAAACAACGTAACTTCATGTCCTCTTTGCCCTAAAATTGATGCAGCCGACATTCCTGCAGGACCAGCGCCAACAACTGCAATATTTTTCTTTACATCCGTTTTGTTATAGTTTAATTCCGTTTCATGACATGCTCTAGGATTCACCAAACAACTTGCTACTTTTTGCTCAAAAACATGATCTAAGCATGCTTGATTACAACCAATACACGTATTAATTTCGTCATCTTTTTCGGCAGCCGCTTTATTCACCCATTCAGGATCTGCTAAAAATGGTCTCGCCATAGAGATCATATCTGCATGACCATCAGCCAATACTTTTTCAGCAGTTTCTGGCATATTTATTCTATTAGAAGTAATTAATGGTATCTTAATTTCCTCTTTCATTTTTTTGGTAACCCATGTAAATGCTGCTCTTGGAACAGATGTAGCAATAGTTGGGATTCTAGATTCGTGCCATCCAATTCCTGTATTTATAATGGTTGCTCCTGCTTTTTCAATTTCTTTTCCGAGTTGAACTACTTCTTCCCAAGTACTTCCTTTTTCAACCAAATCTAGCATTGACAATCGATAAATGATAATGAAATCTGTACCTACTGCTTCGCGTGTTTGTTTTACTAATTCTATAGGCAAACGCATACGATTCTCATATCTTCCACCATAATTATCGCTACGTTTATTAGTTCTTTCAGCAATAAATTGATTGATTAAATATCCTTCAGAACCCATTATTTCTACACCATCATATCCTGCTAGTTTTGACAACTTTGCAGAATTTACAAAATCACGGATTGTTCTTTTTATTCCAGATAAATTTAATTTAAAAGGCTTGAAAGGTGTTATAGGTGATTTTAAAGCAGAAGGAGCAACATTAAATGGATGATAACCATAACGTCCTGCATGCAGAATTTGCATACAGATTTTACCTCCTTCTTTATGAACTGCATCGGTAATAATTTTATGATGACGTGCATGCTTTTTAGAACTCATTCTTGCAGAAAATGGGCCTGTCCAACCTTGAATATTTGGAGCGATTCCTCCAGTAACAATAAGTCCAACACCACCTTTTGCTCGTTCTGCATAATAGGTAGCTATTTTTTCAATTCCATTTTTTTCTTCTTCAAGGCCTGTATGCATAGAGCCCATTAAAATTCTATTTTTTAAAGTTGTAAAACCTAAATCTAATGGCTCAAAAATATGTTTGTATTTCATCTTTTATAGTGTTAGTTGTTATGCACGCATAATATAATGCAAGATACACTATTTTATAAAATAAAAAATCGAAGTAATTTTTTAAAATTTTCTATTTTAAAAAAATGTCAGATTTATTCTTAAAGCACTTAAACTCTATCATATAACCGTTTGGGTCTTTTACAAAAAAAGATAGGTGTTCTCCTTTTTTATTGCTTAAAAAGGTGGCTTGATTTACAACTTCTAAATCTAATCCATTCAATTTAGCATAAAGTTCACTCCATTTATCCATTTCAACAATAACTCCAAAATGAAAGGAAGGTAGTATCTTACCTTCAAATACATAATTAGGATTGTTAAAATTAAATTTGCCCGCTTTTGTAAAAGTAACTTGGTGCCCAAATAAATTTACATCAACCCAATTTTCAGAAGTTCTCCCAATTTTCGATTCTATAATGTTTTTGTAAAAATTAGTTGTTTGTTTTATATCTGTACATGGTAGAGATATGTGAAATAAAGTGTCCATTATTTTATCAATTTTAAATCATCTAAACTAAAAACAATAAAATCATCATCATCTAAATCATCAAAAATTTCTGTATAATAAATTTCAAAAAATTTATTTTTAAAATTTCCGTTTTTCAAATCATATTCAGTTAGTATTCTTTTATTAATTTGTTCAAAATCAATAATATCATCATTTTCTAAATGAAACGTTGCGTAACCATCTAAATATCCTATAAATAATCCTTTAGATGAGAGAGTTTGTTTTGCATTATAATAATTCATTTTTTATATTTAAAAAGTTGTTGTAAATTCTAATGCTTTTGCATAAAAAGAATCTTCGCATTCAGAATATTCTACAATAATATGTTTCATAATTACATGCTTAGTAAGTAAGCAAATATCAAAGGAGCAACAATAGTTGCATCACTTTCTATAATAAATTTTGGTGTGTCTATATCTAATTTTCCCCAAGTAATTTTTTCGTTTGGCACTGCGCCTGAATAAGAACCATAACTTGTTGTCGAATCTGAA
>CALIIP010000191.1 GCA_938018045.1 uncultured Flavobacteriaceae bacterium | reverse complement strand
TGAAAACAAATATTTTCCAGGTGATGGAGCCTTGCGTGATGCAAACGGAAATTATAGAATTACAGGTAGAGTAGATGATGTAGTCATAGTTTCTGGTCACAATCTAGGAACTGCACCAATAGAAAACGCAATAAACGAACATAAGAGTATTGTAGAAAGTGCCGTTGTCGGTTTTCCGAATGATGTCAAAGGAAATGCACTTTGTGCATATGTTATCACCTATGATAATGTTGTCGAAAATGATACTTTAATTGCTGAATGTCGTGAAATAGTATCAAAAACAATTGGTCCTATTGCAAAACCAGATAAAATTATTTTTGTTTCAGGACTCCCAAAAACACGAAGTGGAAAAATTATGCGACGTATTTTACGTAAAATAGCATCCAACGATACTTCAAATCTTGGAGATATTTCTACACTTTTAAATCCTGATGTTGTACAGGAAATTATTCAAAAATTTAAATAAGTTGTTTTCTGATGGTTTTCAAAACAAAATTATAATAGTCAGGAGTATGAGGAACGTACACATTCTCAAAACCTACTTTTTTTAGTGCTGCTTTAAACTCATCAATCGGAATTAATTTAATTGCAGTTACTTCTTCTTCCTGCAATTTTAATTGTTCAATGTCTTTAGAAAGTTTACATATATAGGTATGATGAATTTCATTGTCGATAAAATCCGCTTTGTGAGTAAAAGATTCTCTAAAACTTCCAATTTTTAAGAGTTCATTTGCAGAAACGTATAAACCAATTTCTTCTTTCACTTCTCTAATAGCACTAATAACTTCAGATTCTCCAGCAGAAATATGACCAGCAACAGAAACATCCCATAAATTTGGATGCGCAATTTTATTCGGACTTCTTTTTTGAAGCAAAACTTCACTAGCAACCGTATAAAACCAAATATGGACACTTGCATGCAAGTGTCCATATGTATGTGCTTCAGATTTTAAACAAGCTTTTAAAACTGTCAAATCTTCATTTAATATATTGATGAGTTCATCAGACATAAAATCTTATTTAAAATAAGAAAATGTTTCTCCGTCTTTAATATTTAACAACGTTTCATAAATCATTTTAATAACGTTTTCTACATCATCTCTATGAACCATTTCTACAGTTGTATGCATATAACGTAGCGGTAAAGATATCAATGCAGATGCAACTCCGCCATTACTATATGCAAAAGCGTCAGTATCAGTTCCCGTTGCTCTAGAAAGTGCAGAACGTTGAAAAGGAATCTTATTTTTTCCGGCAGTTTCAGTAATTAAATCACGAAGTTTTTGCTGTACAGCAGGAGCGTAGGCAATAACTGGTCCTTTCCCAAGTTCTAAATGACCCGCTTTTTTCTTGTCGATCATTGGTGTTGTAGTATCATGAGTTACATCAGTCACTATAGCAACATTAGGTTTGATGGTTTGCGTAATCATTTCTGCTCCTCGTAAACCTATTTCTTCTTGTACAGAATTGGTGATATACAACCCAAAAGGAAGTTTTTTCTTGTTTTCTTTCAATAAACGCGCAACTTCGGCAATCATAAATCCGCCCATTCTATTGTCCAATGCTCTACAAACAAATTTATCGCCGTTCAAAATATGAAATTCATCAGGATATGTGATAACACAACCAACATGAACGCCCAATTTTTCAACTTCTTCTTTTGTTGCACAACCTGTATCAATAAAAATATTGTCTGGTTTTGGCGGCTCTTCTTTTCCTTTATCTCTTGTGTGAATTGCTGGCCATCCAAAAACACCCTTTACAATGCCTTTATCAGTGTGAATATTTACAATTTTACTTGGCGCAATTTGATGATCAGAACCACCATTTCTAATCACGTAAATCAATCCGTTATCAGAAATATAGTTAACATACCAAGAAATTTCGTCTGCATGCCCTTCAATCACTACCTTATATTTTGCTTTCGGATTTATAACACCAACAGCCGTACCATAAGTATCAGTAATAAATTCATCAACATAAGGTTTTAGATAGTTCATCCAAATTTTTTGACCTTCCCATTCGTAACCAGTCGGCGAAGCGTTATTTAAGTATTTTTCAAGAAAATCGATTGATTTTTTATTCAGTATAGATTTTGTTTTGCTCATGTAGTTTAATTTTCATCAAAAATAATGAAGTTTTAGTCATTATAAAAATAATTTGGGCGTTCCCTCTCCATAAAGTAGAGGTCATGCTGTCCGCTATATCTTTTTTGCTATGCATAAAAAGGATGTCGCTACCATCATTAACGCAAATTTGAACTATTAAATAACTGTCAAAATATAAAAAAGTGTAATTTTGGAACGGTTTTAGCGTTAAAATAATTGATGAACCGAGCGTGTTGAAATCATTATGATTTTAGAGAATTATTAATGGCGAACACATGCGACAATTAAAAAAAATTAGGTATTAACACATGAATAAAATACTTTTTTTACTGATATATATAATAGGTATAAACTTATATGCACAAGAAGAAAAAACGATCAAAAAAGATTCTTCTTATGTGTATGGAGACTATATTATTTTTGAAGGAGATACTATTGTCATCGAATTAGAAGAAGTGCAATTACTTAATAAATTGAAATTTAAAACCAGTTATGACAGGAAATACTATTATTGGTTTAGAAAAAAGACTATAAAAGCATACCCTTATGCTAAACTCGCAGCAGAGCGATTGACAGTTTTAAATAGTAGACTGGAGAAGATAAAATCAAAAAGTAAACGAAAAAAATACGCTAGACAAGTTCAAAAATATATGGAAGGTGAGTTTACCGACCAATTAAAAAAGTTAACTAGAACAGAAGGACGAATACTAATAAAGTTAATTCATCGGCAAACAGGAAAGACAACATTCAATTTGATAAAAGAAATTAGGAGTGGATGGAAGGCTTTTTGGTATCATAAAACTGCCAAATTATTTAAACTCTCCTTAAAATCTGAGTATGATCCAGAAAATATAGACGAAGATTTCTTAATTGAGGATATATTACAACGTGCTTTTATAGATGAAACACTCGAAAAACAAGACTCAAAATTAGATTTTGATTACTATAAACTTGCTTCAAAAAAGGGAAAACAAATTCAAATAAAAAAATAACTCATTGCTATCATTCACTCAATGAGGATTTAACGCACTTATCATACTATTGTTAATAACTTTGAACCATTATTATTTGGTAAATTGAATTAAGTGTTCGTATATTTGCACCCCTCGAAATACTGAGGTAAAGTTCATTTTTCAGGGTTTTAAAAATAAATTAAAAAAACTTTTAATTTTAGTTGTTAGAATTAAAAGTTGTTTTATATTTGCACCCGCTAAGAGAAATAGCAAAGAAGAAGTTCATTGAAAATATTGAAATTGACAGCGTAAATTGAGTAAGAACCGATTTTTCAGAAATGAATAATCGT
>CALIIP010000190.1 GCA_938018045.1 uncultured Flavobacteriaceae bacterium | reverse complement strand
TCAGATAAAATCTTATATCCTGCTACTTCCTTTTCTACGACCTCTTTACTTCTATATATTTTTTCTACGCTTATCTTAAGTATGTCGTTAATCTGTGCCTCATACTTACACTTATCTAGCAAAGATGTTTGAAATTCTCCTTTTAAAATTGAGGTTTCGTTTTTTATAAATATTTCTGCAGCCTCATTAATCAAGTTACCTATTGCCAATGCTCGCAAATAACTTAAACGATCTTTTTTTGTTTTTAACTGATGATATTTTTTAGAATTAATAGTGTCTCGAACTAAATTTATCAAATATTCTAATGCATATTCTTCTTCAATCAAACCAAGATTAAGACCATCTTCAAAATCTATAATCGTATAACAAATGTCATCTGCCGCTTCAACTAAAAAAGCCAAAGGATGACGATTAAATGCCATGTGCTCATCGTCTCTAAGTTTTATCAATCCTAATTCTTGTGCAACATCTTTAAAGGCTTCAACTTCCGATTGAAAAACTCCATATTTTTTATCTACAATGTGATTTGTCGGTTTTTTAGGTAGTGATTCTTTAGGGTATTTCATAAAAGCACCCAAAGTTGCGTAAGACAGTCGCAATCCTCCTTCAACACCTTCTCTACTTTCGGTTAAGATTTTAAAACCGTTTGCATTTCCTTCAAAATCGATTAAATCTTGCCACTCCTTGTCGGTTAATTCACTTTTATATTGCTGACCATTTCCTGATTTAAAATACTCTCCTATCGCTTTTTCTCCTGAATGTCCAAAAGGTGGATTTCCAATATCATGTGATAATGCTGCTGCTGCCACAATGGCTCCAAAATCATTTGCTTGATATCCCTTTTCTTTTAATTCTGGATATTTCTCTATAAGTTGCTTACCAACAATTCTACCTAACGAACGAGCTACAACACTTACTTCGAGACTATGTGTTAATCGTGTGTGAACGAAATCGGTTTTAGAAAGAGGCACAACTTGAGTCTTGTCTTGAAGGCTTCTAAAATTATCAGAAAAAATAATTCTATCATAATCTACTTCAAAACCTAATCTTGTTTCGTCTTGGTCTTTCCGATATCTCTTTTGAGTATCTCCGTATCTTTTTAAAGAAAGTAATTGTTCCCAGTTCATCTATAATAATTTATTGCTTGCAAGATAGCGTTTTAAAAGAAATACAAATGAAATTTTTCCTTAACAATTTGTAAACATACTAATGATGTTTATTTAATTTCAACTTAACAGTGTCTTTACAATTGTGTTAGTTATTTGCAACGAAAATTAATAATAACTATGGCTAATTTAAAAAAGACGCTATTCACTTTCTTTTTAATATTTATAACTACTGTATTTGCTTTCGCGCAAGATATGGGTACAGTTAAGGGAAAGGTACTAGATCTAGAAATGAATAGTGAACCTTTACCTTTTGTAAATATTTATATAAAAGGAACGGAAACTGGATCAACGACTGACTTTGACGGAATTTTTATTATTAATATTTTGCCAGGAACTTACACTTTGGTTTTTAGTTTTATTGGTTATGAAACAATAGAAATTAATAATGTCATTGTAGCGGGAGGAGACACATTAACTATAAATGATGTAACACTTAGTCCAACTGAAGGTTTAGCGCTTGAAGAAGTTGTAATCCAAAGTTCTAGAAAAAAAGAATCTTTCCAATCATTATTAGGAGAACAAAAAAGAGCTGTTGAAGTAAAAACTTCTATTGGAGCAGTAGAATTATCTGAAAAAAGTGTTAGTGACGCTGCAGGAGCAGTTGCAAAAATTTCTGGAGTTTCAAAAGAAGAAGGCTCTAGTAATGTGTATGTTCGCGGTCTTGGAGATCGGTACTTAAATACAACAATGAATGGTTTGTCTCTCCCATCAAATAGTATAGACAAAAAAAATATAGACTTAGATTTATTTACAACTGATATTATTGAAAATGTGTCTATTAGCAAATCATATTCTCCTCATTTTTATGCTGATTTTTCGGCAGGTAATGTAAATATTGACTCAAAGAATTTTACTGGAAATAGCATTTTTGAATTGTCTTTTGGAAGTGGAGTCAACTCGAATGCTATTGGACAGGATAAATTTATGAAAAGTGAAGGTACTGGAAGGTTTGGTTTTTATAACAGATACAATCACAACCCATTTGCTGTTGTTCTATCGCATGGAATTGATCCTGTTAATGCAGGTGCGCCAATCGGAGCAAATATTTCGGGAATTATTGGTAAATCTTTTGACTTAAATGACGAATCTAGGTTAAGTCTTTTTATTTCTGGGTCATTTGAAAATGATTTTACATTTCAAGAGGGAAGTGCTGTTGACTATACAAACGATTATAACAAACGATTTCCAAAAACAGAAGAATACAATTATAACACAAATACAACGATTTTAGGAAGTGCTATTTATAAAATAAACTCAGATCATAAAATTAGTTACAATTCATTGTTTTCAAATTCATCTGCTGATAAAGTATCGTATTTTGGAACAGGAGGAAATGGTTTTTTGAGAGATTCTAGATCTCAAGTTGATACAGATCGAGGTTTTTACCAAATGAATGTTCAGTTTAATCAAGATATGATTATTGTAAATCAACTTTTAGGTAAACATACATTATCAGATAAATTGAAACTAGATTGGGGAATTGGATACAACAAAGTGAATTCGAACGAGCCTGACAGAAAAAGGGTTTCAATAGAAGATTATTTTTATGCACTTGACGATGATCCAAATACAAATCCTGTATTTCTGACTAACAATTCATTTGACAATCAACGATATTTCCAAAAAATGACTGATGATGAATTAAACGGAAAAATCAAATTATCCTATCAAATAAATGAAAAAGTAAAACTAAATTATGGATATAACGGAAGGTCAAAAACACGAGATTTTGAAAATGTTCGTTATGGATATAAAAACTTTGACGATAGTCTTATCATCAATAATGTTAATAATTTGAACGAGATTTTTAACGTTCAAAACGTTTTAGATAGTTTAATTCAAACAGATGTTTTTAGAGCTCTTGCCCCTCAAAATGGTGTTGGACCAACAAATAGACCTGGACAACTTGAAAACATTTATACTGGAAATTTAGAAGCTCATGGTGGTTATTTATCTTTTGAAATTAACCTTGATGACAAATGGTTAATTGTTCCTGGATTTAGAGCAGAATCTTTCTTACAAGAAATTGACTACGATGTAATTAATCTAGTAAATAATCCAGGATCAAGCAAAGTTGTTGAAGAGTTTTATTTGCCAAGTATTAATATTAAGTATGCATTAAACGATGACCAAAACTTGAGATTATCAGCAAGTAATACTGTTTCAATTCCAGAATTTAAAGAGATGGCACCAATAGTTTATGAAGGTGTAACGCAAAGAGTTGGTGGTAATCCTGACTTATTAGGGCGAGTTGATGGCAATACTTATGAAAACGTAAAAGACATTTCTTATTCAGAAATATTAAATATTGATGTAAAATATGAAAACTTCATAGGCCAAGGCCAAGTTTTATCCCTTGCAGCTTTTACAAAACAAATTAAAAATCCCGTAAACTTAGTTGTAGCAAATGATGCAACAGGAACTCAGCGTTATTTTAGAACTGGAGATAAAGCAACTGTTTATGGTGTTGAATTAGAATATAGAAAACATTTATTGTTTGATAAAGAAGAAAATGGAAAGTTAACTTTTGGCTTAAATGCAACATACATGCACACTGAGCAAGATTTATTCAACTCTATTTCAGGTGCATATAGTACAAGTTTTAATAAAAAAACGGAGGAATTACAAGGTGCCTCGCCATTTATTTTAAATGCTGATTTAAGTTATAAGCCAAACCTATTTAAAAATGTTAGTTCAACTTTTAATCTTGTAGGTAATTATTATTCTGATAGAATTTATGCCTTAGGTTCTGGACAACTAGGAAATATAATTGAAAATAGCGTGAGTGGACTAGATTTTATCTGGAAAAATAAGATTGGAGAAAAATCAGAGTTAAATTTTACAGCAAAAAATCTTTTAAATCCTAAAATTGAACTAACAAGAGAGTTGAGTAATCAAGAAGATATTGTTTTAAACTCATATAAAAGAGGCATAAATATCGGAATTCAATATAAATACAAATTTTAAAAAAAATAATAAATTAAACAATCAAAAAAATGAGAAAAGTAATTTTAAGTTTAGTATTCGTATCATTAGTAATGGTATCATGTGCAGAAGATGATACTGCTGATATAATTATCAATGATAACAGTGTAACCAATAATAATAACGGAAATGGAAACACTCAAGGAGAAACGATCTACTTATCAGGTACATACGTGGTAGATTTAACATTAGAGTCTATAAATCAATATATTCTAAATGGACCAATGATTATGGCTTCTGGAACAACTTTAACTATTCCTGCAGGTATGACTATTGAAGCTTTAGCTGCTGGCTCAGATGTATATTTAGCAATTGCACAAGGTGCTAAAATAGTTGCAAATGGTAATGCTAGCAATCCAATTGTATTTACATCAAATTCTAATACGCCTGAGGCAGGAGATTGGGGAGGGCTAATCTTATTAGGAAAAGCACCTATTAATTCTGTTACTGCTGGTGCAACTGCAACTTCTGAAATTGGATCTTTACCTTATGGTGGAGGTGATGCAACAGACAATTCAGGCTCATTACAATATGTAAGGGTTGAATATTCTGGAGGAAAAGCTGATGGTCAATCAGAAAATAATGGATTTTCATTTTATGGTGTTGGAAGTGGTACAATTGTTCAGTACGTTCAAATGTTTGAAGGTTTGGATGATGGTTTTGAATTCTTTGGAGGAACTGTTAATGTTGATTTCTTATCGGCAGTAAATGCTCAAGATGATTCTATTGACTGGACAGAAGGATACGTTGGTACAATTACAAATGCATATGTAAAACACGGTGCTGATCATGATAAAGGAATTGAAGCTGATGGTTTTAATACAGATATTGGAAACAATTCTTTACCAATTTTCTGGTCAAATCCAACAATTGAAAATTTAACTATTGTAGGTTTAGGTTCTGCAAATAGTAGTGAAGCAATAAGATTAAGAGCAGGAACTAGAGTCACTATTACCAATGCAGTTGTAAATGGATATAATGAAGGTATTGATATAGATGGTGATACAATAGACAACCCAACTGGTGAAGGTGTAACTTCTGATATCACAAACATAATTGATATTACATTTATAGATGTGATAACAAAATTAAAAAATGATACAGGTGTTTCGTTTACTGAAGTAGATTTAATTTCTGGTGATGGTAATGGTACAGGAACAGATTACGCAACTTGGGGAGCAGGTTGGACTGTAGAATAATTATTTGAAATTTGAATTGGTTAGAAAACAAAAAGAGCACTCAAATTGAGTGCTTTTTTTTATCAGTATTAATTTTTACTATTTAATAGCAACAGTAGAATCTTCATTCCATTTATGAATACTTTCAATTTTATTTTCTGAATAGTTAACTTCTGTAACTACACCATCTTTCAAAAACATCCATATACCAGATTTTTTACCACTCATATAGTTTGCTTTTGTAATTTTAACACCTTCTTGGTTATATAGATTCCATTCTCCATGTAATTTTTGATCTTTATAAAAACCCTGTTCTTTAATAGAACCGTCTTCAAAATAAGTAGTTACAGCAACTAAATCTCCTTGCCTTAAATATGTTGGTTCATTTATATTTTGTGCAAAACTAATACTCGAAAATAAAACTACTAATACTATTATTGATATATTTTTCATAACTAAATATTTTATAAGTTAAGCTAATATAAAAATTATTTTACAATTAAAACACATTTACTTAACATTAAATTAACATTGTATTTTGTGACAAAAAAATGTTCACAGAATTTTAAACATTTCATAATATTAACATTACATAGGAAGCATAATAATTTTAGACCTTTGTTTAAGTTATTTTCAAATATTGAGAATGACTAATTTCATTTTAATCTATTAGTTTTTGTCAGAAACTAGATTTTTTGAAATATAAGGGCTGTCATTTTTTGACAGCCCTTTATTATTATTTTAAATTAGCAATAAAATAATAATCACTTAACATTAACTTTACATTATTATTGGTTATTTGCAGCGACAAAAACTAATACTTAATGATTTTTAAAAAATTTCTTCTTTTATCAATGCTATTTGCATTTATAAATTTAAATGCTCAAGAAGCAAACGCTCCAAAATTTGGAAAAGGCTTGTTCAACTTAGTTGGGAAAGATAGTACATACACCATGAAAATTGGTGCAAGAATGCAATTTTTAAGCACAAATTCGTGGGATATAGAAGATGGAAACCTATCAAATCCAGAGTCAAATATGCTGGTACGCCGTGCTCGATTAAAATTTAACGGTTTTGCATTTACACCAAAATTGAAATATAAATTAGAGTTAGGATTATCTAACAGAGATATTTCTGGGGCTTCAGAATATACAAATAATGCACCTAGATATATTTTAGATGCTGTCATAATGTGGAATTTTTATGAGAATTTCGAATTGTGGTTTGGCCAAACCAAATTACCAGGAAATAGAGAACGTGTAATTTCTTCTGGTAACCTACAACAAGTTGACCGTTCGCTTTTAAACAGCCGTTTTAATATCGATAGAGATATGGGAATTCAGCTAAGGCATCATTTTAAATTATCAGAAAAATTTGTTGTAAAAGAAATGTTTTCAATCGCTCAAGGTGAAGGAAGAAATGTTACTACAGGAAATATTGGCGGACATCAATTTACTGGAAGAGTTGAATTGTTACCTTTTGGAAACTTCAAAAGTAAAGGAGATTATTCTGGAAGTGATTTAAAAAGAGAAGAAACACCAAAATTTGCACTTGGTGTAACTTACGATCACAACAATAACGCTGTAAAAAACAGAAGTAATCAAGGTTCTTATATGGAAACTGATACTGGTTTGTATGAAACAAACATCAACACTTTATTTATAGATGCGATGTTTAAATATCAAGGTTTTTCTTTTATGGCAGAATATGCAGACAGAACTGCAAAAGATCCTTTTGCAAAGAATTCTGACGGAACTTTAACAGGAGACGAAGTACAAGTTGGTAACGGTTTAAACTTACAAGCTGGATATTTACTCAATAAAGATTGGGAAGTTTCTGGTAGATATACAAATATTGAATTGGATAAGAATATTACTGGTAAAAATGCTGAAAGCCAATATACACTTGGAGTGTCAAAATACATTGTTGGTCATAAATTAAAAGTTCAATCAGATATTAGTTATTTATCTTTGGATGAACGCAATAATGGCTTGATGTATCGATTACAATTCGACATACATTTTTAACAAATCATAACATTAAGATAACACTACAAAAAAATTAACCTACTATTTTTACAACCTAATAAAACTTAAAAAATGGATAATCCTTATTTATTAATGGTAATCGCGCTGGCGGTTTTAGCAATCGCCGATTTAGTCGTTGGTGTAAGTAATGACGCAGTAAACTTTCTAAATTCAGCAATTGGGTCAAAAGCAGTTTCGTTTAAAACTGTGATGATTGTTGCTAGTTTTGGTATTGCTTTTGGAGCAATTTTTTCTAGCGGAATGATGGAAGTTGCACGAAAAGGAATTTTTAATCCCAGCATGTTCTCTTTTGACAATATTATGGTCATTTTTATGGCTGTTATGATTACAGATATTCTCCTCCTCGACTTCTTTAATACACTCGGAATGCCAACATCAACAACAGTTTCAATCGTTTTTGAATTGTTAGGTGCTGCTGTTGCCGTTGCATTAATTAAAATTGGTGCTGATGGCGGAAGTTTTACTGAAGTAACAAATTATATCAATACTAGTAAAGCCAAAGAAATTATTTTAGGAATTCTTGGTTCTGTAGTTATTGCGTTTTCTGTTGGTGCTTTTGTACAATATGTTTCGCGTTTGTTACTTTCTTATAATTTTGAAAAGAAAGCAAAATGGGTTGGCGCTTTATTTGGCGGAGTAGCATTAACAGCAATGGTATATTTTATCTTAATGAAAGGTATTAAAGGTGCCGAAATTGCAAATAGAAGTTTTGATTTTATCAATGGTGAAACAATTAAAGATTACTTAGAGCACAATGTCTTAAAAATTGTATCTGTAAGTTTTGTAGTTTGGTCATTACTATCTTATGTATTTATCAATTTCTTAAAAATAAATATTTATAAACTAATTATTCTTGTTGGTACTTTTGCATTGGCATTGGCATTTGCAGGAAATGATTTGGTAAACTTTATTGGAGTTCCTATTGCTGCTTGGCAATCATTCCAAGCCTTTATGGATCCTTCAATAAATGTCGCTGGTTTAGCTGCTACAGAGTTTACAATGGATGTATTGGGTAAAAAAGTACCAACACCAACGTTATTACTTTTTATTGCAGGAATGGTTATGGTTGTAACACTATGGTTTTCTTCTAAAGCAAAAGATGTATTAAAAACATCTATAGATTTATCGAGTCAAAGTGATACTAAAGAGCGTTTTCAACCAAATTTCTTGTCAAGAGGATTGGTAAGAGGTGCAATGTCTATTTCAAAATATTTAACTATTGTAACTCCACAGACTGTTCAAGATAAAATCGAAAAACAGTTCGAAAAACCTGTAATTCAATTAGTACAAGGAAAAACACATGAATTACCTGCTTTTGATATGGTTCGTGCGGCTGTTAACTTAATGGTTGCCGGAATTTTAATATCTATAGCAACTTCATACAAATTACCATTATCAACTACATATGTAACTTTTATGGTAGCAATGGGTACTTCTCTTGCAGATAGAGCTTGGGGAAGCGAAAGTGCAGTTTATAGAGTTGCAGGAGTACTAAATGTTATTGGTGGATGGTTTGGAACAGCATTTATTGCTTTTGTTGCCGCAGGTGTTGCTGCATTCCTTATCAATTGGAATAAAGAGGTGATGATTCCAATATTGTTATTATTGGCTGTTTTATTATTAGTTAGAAACTCTATTAGTCATGTAAAGAAATCTAAAGAAGCAAAGGCTGAAGATACCTTATATAGAACTGAAAGTAAGTCTGTTCAAGGTGTTATTGAAGAAAGTTCTTCTAATATTTCTAAAGTATTAAAGAGAGTTAGTAAAATTAACGAAAATGCCATAAATGGCTTGATAAAGGAGGATTTACCAACACTTAAGAAAACACGAAAAACAGTTGATAAATTAGAAGATGAAATTGAAGATTTACAAAATAACATCTTCTACTTTATTAAAAATCTTGATGAAACATCTGTAAGAGCAAGTACTTTTTATATTGATGTTATTGGTGACTTACAAGATATTGCACAATCTGTAGCGTTTATTTCTAAAGTAAGTCATAAGCACATCAATAATAATCATAAAGGCTTAAAGAAAAATCAAGCAAAAGAGTTAAAAGAGATTAGTGAGAAGTTAAATGAAGCCCTTACAAAGACAAGCGCCATCTTTGACTTACAATCTTTTGATCAAATTGCACCATTACTTGAAGAGAAACAAGCATTACTTCAAGATGTTTCTAAATACGCTCAAATTCAAGTAGAACGTACAAGAACAACAGAATCAAGTCCGAAGAACACAACATTGTACTTTAGTATCTTGTTAGAAACGGAAGATTTGTTAAAAGCAACTATGAATTTATTAGAAGCACATGCTTCAAGAAAATAGGATTTATAATTCAAAAAAAAAAGGCGCTTATCAGCGCCTTTTTTTATTTCTTAACTTTTCTTACTTCCAGAAAATTGTTGTGATTTATTTTTAAACAACACGTTAAAGGTTGTCAAACTTCCATAAATACGTGTAATATATTGTTGCAAATCAACTTTATCTTGATCGTCGAGATTACTTGAATTTATTTTCTGCTCCATCACTCGTATTCTATCTCGTACCATTACGATCTTGTGAAAAAACGTGTCAATTGGAACGTCTTTACTTTGGAGGTTTGTATCTGCTGGTTCAAAAACAAGTTTTCCGCCTTTCCATTTATCCGCAATTGGTACAATTTCGGAAACATCACTCCATTTCTTTAAAAGGTTCCTTAACACGCTTTCTACTTCATAGAAACTTACAGTATCAACTTCGTCTTCGACTGCTTCAATCACTTCAAATTCGCTATCTATATCTATTGTTTCTAGACCTTTTTCTATAAATGTAACCCAATAATGGATTGCAGTTACATTTGTTACAACTCCTAATCCGAATTCGGCATGTTTAATTCTTGATCCTATTCCTAATATTTTCATGTGTCTCTGTTTTTTAAATCAAATATAAGTATTGTGATATAAATAAAAAACCTCAACAAATATTAATTTGCTGAGGTTTCAAAACTCTGGGATTAAAAATCCTTAAGAACCACACATATCACAATCATCAGGATTTTGCTGAGATGCGATTAGCATTTGTTTTAATTCTTCTGGTGTTAATGGTTTCTCTTCTTCCTTTTTCTTAGAAAGCGTAAACTGAGTTGCATTTACTGCCGATTTTGTTCTTAGATAATACATACCTGTTTTAAGTCCGCTTTTCCAAGCATAGAAGTGCATTGAAGTTAGTTTAGCATAATCAGGATCTTGCATAAATAAGTTCATCGATTGAGATTGATCAATAAAATATCCTCTTTGACGAGCCATATCTATAATGTCTTTCATACTCAATTCCCATACTGTTTTATACAACTCTTTTAAATCTTGAGGAATTATATCAATATGTTGAATAGAACCATTAGCACGCATAATATCTTCTTTCATGCTATTGTCCCAAAGACCTAATTCTACTAAATCTTCTAATAAATGCTTGTTCACTACAATAAATTCACCAGACAATACTCTACGCGTATAAATATTAGATGTGTAAGGCTCAAACGCTTCGTTATTTCCAAGTATTTGTGATGTAGATGCTGTTGGCATAGGCGCAACTAGAAGTGAGTTTCTAACACCATGTTTCATTACTTGTTTACGTAATTTTTTCCAGTCCCAACGACCACTTAAATCATCTTCAGAAACATTCCACATATTAAATTGGAATTCTCCTTCACTCATTGGCGAACCTTCAAACGTTGAATATTTTCCACGAGTTTTAGCCATTTCCATAGAAGAAGTTACAGCTGCAAAATAAAGTGTTTCAAATATTTCTTGATTCAGTTCTTTTGCTGCATCAGAAGTAAAAGGCATACGCAATTGAATAAATGCATCTGCTAATCCTTGAATTCCTAAACCAACAGGTCTGTGACGGAAATTAGAATTTTCTGCTTCTTTTACTGGATAATAATTTCTATCAATAACAGTATCTAAGTTACGAGTAACTTTTTTAGTAATATCAAATAATTTTTTATGATTGAAATATTTCTTTCCATCTTTATCTTCACTCACAAACATAGAAACTGCAATCGATGCTAAGTTACATACTGCAACCTCATCTTTGGCAGTATATTCCATAATCTCTGTACAAAGATTTGAAGAACGAATTGTTCCTAAATTTTTCTGGTTTGATTTGCGGTTTGCTGCATCTTTATACAACATATAAGGATTTCCAGTTTCAATCTGTGCTTCTAAGATTTTCTCCCACAATTCACGTGCTTTAATCGTTTTGCGGCCTTTTCCTACTTGCTCATACCCTTCATATAACTTTTCGAATTCATCTCCATAGGTATCAAATAAATGAGGACATTCATTTGGACACATCAACGTCCATTCTCCATCTTCTTGTACACGTTTCATAAACAAATCTGGAATCCACATTGCGTAGAATAAATCACGCGCACGATTTTCTTCAGCACCTGTATTTTTTCTTAAGTCTAAGAAATTAAATACATCTGCATGCCAAGGTTCTAAGTACATCGCAAAAGATCCTTTACGTTTTCCTCCTCCTTGATCTACATATCTTGCTGTATCGTTATATACTTTTAGCATTGGTACAATACCGTTTGATGTACCGTTAGTTCCTCTAATATATGAACCTGTTGCACGAACATTGTGAATAGACAAACCTATTCCTCCTGCAGATTGTGAAATCTTAGCAGTTTGCTTTAACGTATCATATATACCATCAATACTATCATCTTGCATCTGTAATAAGAAACATGAAGACATTTGAGGTTTTGGTGTTCCTGCGTTAAATAATGTTGGAGTTGCATGCGTAAAGAATTTCTTACTCATTAACTCATACGTCGAGATTGCTTCATCAAGATCTTCACCATGTATTCCTATAGCAACACGCATAAGCATGTGCTGTGGACGCTCAGCAATTTCTCCATTTATTTTTAATAAATAAGAACGCTCTAATGTTTTAAAACCAAAATAGTCGTAGTTAAAATCACGGTTATAAATGATTGTTGAATCCAACTTTGCAGCGTTGTCCATAATCACTTTATAAGTATCATCAGCAATTAATGGTGCTTTTTTATCTGTTCTAGGATTTACGTATGTGTATAAATCTGTAACTACTTCTGAAAATGATTTTTTAGTACTTTTATGTAGATTAGATACAGAAATTCTTGCAGCAAGTTTTGCGTAATCTGGATGTTGAACAGTCATCGTTGCAGCAGTTTCGGCAGCAAGATTGTCTAATTCTGAGGTAGTTACACCATCATACAACCCTTCAATTACTCGCATTGCAACTTTTGTTGGTTCTACGATTTTATTTAAACCATAACACATTTTACGGATTCTCGCCGTAATTTTATCAAACATTACTGGCTCTTTTCTGCCATCTCTTTTTGCTACAAACATACTTTTATGGTTTTTTAGTTGGTTAGTCTTTTTTAAAACGCCTCCGTTTTAAAATTGATTCTTGGTTATATATTTTTTACACTCGATACTAAGTCTCGAATGATTATTAAATTTTAAGGTTTCCTGCTAAACTAGGAAACAATTTTGTGGGGGTTTCTCTTTTCTAATTGATAGAAATAAGAATTATTTAAAAATCGGCATCAAATGAAATACTTCCTGTCCCTCCAGATTTTACACCTGCTTTTTGATATTCTGATACTCTCTTTTCAAAAAAGTTTGTTTTCCCTTCCAATGAGATCATTTCCATAAAATCAAATGGATTCGAAGAATTGTAAACTTTATCACATCCAAATTCTTGCAACAATCTATCTGTAACAAACTCTAGGTATTGCGTCATCAATTTTGCATTCATTCCAATCAAACTTACAGGTAAAGATTCTGTAATAAATCCTCTTTCAATATCTAGTGCATCTGTAAGAATTTGTGTAATTCTTTCTTTTGGCACTTTATTTACAATGTGATGATTGTGTAAGTGAACTGCAAAATCACAATGTAATCCTTCATCTCTAGAAATTAATTCGTTTGAAAAGGCTAATCCTGGAAGTAATCCTCTTTTTTTCATCCAAAAAATAGAACAGAAACTTCCTGAAAAGAAAATTCCTTCAACAGCTGCAAATGCAATTAAACGCTCTGCAAAACTATCGCTATCTATCCATTGTAATGCCCAATCTGCCTTTTCTTTAATCGCAGGAAAAACTTCTATCGCTCTGAATAGTTCGTCTTTTTCTGCTTCATTCTTCACATATGTATCAATTAACAATGAATATACTTCTGAATGAATATTCTCCATCATTATTTGAAATCCGTAGAAAAATTTTGCTTCTGTATATTGAACTTCCGTCACAAAATTTTCAGCAAGGTTTTCATTTACAATACCATCTGAAGCCGCAAAAAAGGCTAAAATATGCTTGATAAAATAGCGTTCGTCATCTGTCAATTTATTTTCCCAATCTTGAACATCTTGATGTAAGTCAATTTCTTCGGCTGTCCAAATACTAGCTTCTTGCTTTTTATACCATTCCCAAATATCTTGATGTTGGATTGGAAAAATCACAAATCTATTTTTATTTTCTTGTAAAATTGGTTCGGTAAAAGACATTTGTTCTTTAGTATTTTAATGGGTAAAATAAATTAGGTTTTTTCTTCATTTTGAAGAGAAACAAAGATTGGTTTTTTTGCTTGAAAATAAAAGTCATACTTATCCACAATCGTAGCGACTTTTTAACAAAAGAGCCGTATAAATAAGTTGAGTAGTAAAAATAAATGATTTTAAATTGCTGATTTTCAGTAGTAAATGATTTTAAAAATCTGCTCGCAAGTGGAATTTATTAGGGTTGTTTCTAAAACGTCATTTTTTTGAAAAAATGATTCTTAAGGAAGCTTGTTATTGTTTTTTGCTTTTTGAAACTCTTCTGCAACTTTTTCTAATTCCATATACCAATTTTCTCCAAACTTTCTCACCAATGCTTGTTTGACAAATTTATAGACTGGAACTTGTAATTCTTTACCCAAAGAACAGGCATCATCACAAATTTCCCATTTATGGTAATTCACCGCAGAAAACTCGCTGTAATCTTGTACTCTTATAGGATACAAATGGCATGAAACTGGTTTTTTCCAATCTACTTCTCCTTGATTATAGGCTTCTTCTATTCCGCACAGCGCAGTTTTTTTATCGTCAAAAATCACATATGCGCAATCTTTACCATCTACAAGTGTAGTTTCATATTCTCCATATTCATTTTTGGTATATAAGCCTTGCTCCTCAATCGCCTTTTTTCCTTGTTTGGTTAAAAAAGGTTTTACATTTTCATATATTCTTTCTAAAATTGGCAGTTCTTCTTTACTAAGTGGCGCTCCAGCATCGCCATCAATACAACATGCTCCTTTACATGCTGATAAGTTACAAACGAATTCTTTCTCGATAATCTCTTCTGAAATAAGTGCTTTTCCTATCTGAATCATATCACAAAAATACTGTTTTTTATTTCCTTTTTTTAACTAAAATCAAAGTTAGTTTCCTAATTTTGCACTT
>CALIIP010000189.1 GCA_938018045.1 uncultured Flavobacteriaceae bacterium | reverse complement strand
ATAATATCTTCATTATAACAAGGTCTTAAGCGTCCAAAACCGTATTTAAAAAGGTTAGAAGTTTGATCTGAAATTGTAATTACCAAAGTAATAAACAATAAAGAAATAGCAAGCTTTTTAAATCCATAATATTTATAGACCAAAAATAAAACAAACAAATAAACTGGAATAGATGTGATCGTATAGGTCATAAATAACCAAAATCCATCCCAAGTTTGTGAACCAAGATTATTTAAGAAAACAAGAAGTTCAATATCACTATTTATTATTTTCTCAAACACAATATTAGTCTTTTGGAAATATTTCTAACTCAAAAATTAAATCAGTATTTGGAGGAACATCTCTTCTTCCTTGTGCACCATAAGCCAAATGAGAAGGTACGAATAAAATTATTCTATCACCAAATTTCATTTGTAGTACTCCTTCTTTAAAGCCTTGAACTAAGCGTGCTTTCATACTGTATTTACTAGGAAATGGCTCGTATGCTTTTTGTTTTTCTAAATTTACATCATAAGTACCATACTTTTGAGCAACTTCTTTATTGTTGGTAGCTAGCAAAGATCCATCTGTAAAGTGTACAGTGTAATCAACAAGAATATCACTGCCAATTACTGGTTTTTCTCCTTGCCCCATTTTAGTATAGTGAATTTTAATTCCTGAAGGTAATTCTTCTGCTTTATCTCTTATTTTATCAATTTTTGAAACAAATTCAGATTTTAATTTATCTGAATTTTTAAATTCGTTTGCAAATATATTTTTAGCATCAAAACTTCGTGCTTCTCTTCCTACTCTTGCTATTGCTAATTTATTAATAACTGTATTAACTTTAAGGCTATCTGCAACTTCTTGACCTGAAACTACATGTCCAAAAACTGTATATCTACCATCTAAATGTGGTTTTGGAGATAATAATATAAAGAACTGACTTCCGTTAGAATCTTTACCAGAATTTGCCATCGAGAATACGCCTTTTGCATCATGCTTAAACAACAAGCTTCCAAGTGAATCTTTAGGGAACTCATCTTTAAATGTATATCCAGGACCTCCAAGGCCATTTGCCAAAGGGTCTCCTCCTTGGATCATAAAATTATTGTTATCACCATTTGCAGTACTTATCACGCGATGAAAAGTCAGACCATCATAAAACGGCTTTCCTTTTAAAGAGTCAACTACACGAGTATTTGTACCTTCGGCAAGTGAAACAAAATTAGCAACTGTTACAGGTGTATCTTCATGTTCTAAAAGCACAATAATATCTCCATCATCAGTTTGAATATCAGCATATAAACCCTCAGGAAGATCTTTATACTTAACATCTAACGTATTACACGAGATAACTAATAAACCTATTATAAAAATCACTAATTTTGCTACTCTCATATTATTACTATTTACTTAATTTCTAATAATTCTATTTCAAAAATCAATGGCATAAATGGTTTGATTACTCCTGGACGAGGATTAGCACCATACGCCAATTCTTGAGGTATAAATAATTTGTATTTTGATCCAACTTTCATTAATTGAAGTGCTTCGATCCAACCTTTTACTACTTGTGTTACACCTGTTTCGTAAGGTTTTCCTTTATCTACCGAACTATCAAAAACAGTTCCATCGATTAAAGTACCATGGTAATGTACTTTTACTCTATCTGTCGATACAGGTTTTGAACCAGTTCCTTCTTTTAAAACGATGTATTGCAAACCACTTTCTGTTGTAACAACTCCATCTTTAGTTTTGTTTTCAGCTAAAAATCTCTCACCTTCAAGTTTAGTTTTTTCCCCTAATGCAGCATTCTCTTTCGCCTTTAATTGTTGTCTTTTTCTAAAATAATTATTCATAATTACTGTAAGGTCTTTTTTCTCTAATAACAAATTAGTTGAATCGATACCATTATTATATCCTTGAATAAAAAGATCTTTGTCTGCTTCATCAAAACCTTGTTGAATTTTATATGCCATATCTAAACCAGCAGCATAACTTACAGAATCAATTTCTGTCTTTAATGATTTATTTGTTACTCCTTGCCCATTACAAGACACTAATGATGTTGCAATAAATACTACTGCTAAAAATTTAATTGTTTTCATTTTTTTTTATTATTTTATTTAATTTTACTTTATATATTAATGGTTGATTTATTCCTATTTTTTCTTGATTTCCAGAGAAACCAAATACTTTAAATGAAGGGAAAATAAATTTTATTTCCTCATTTTCTTTCATCAATTTTAATCCGTTTTGAAGACCTGATTCTACATCTTCTTTATCTATCAAATAACGATTCTCACCTAATACCGCTTTTGAATACAGTATAGTGTTATCCAAGTCAGAAATTTCATATTCAAAAAAAACTTCGTCATTTATAACTGGCTTCTTTCTATTTTCATTTATTTGATTTAAATACGCATATCTAAAACCATTAGAAGAAGACAAGTAATCATTTAATGAATCTTGCGCAATATAATAATTTATAGCAACATTTTGCAAAGCATTTATTTGCTTATTTAGTTTTACAGATTCAGCCATAAATGTTCCTGAATGATGGCTCACAGGTCTTCTTGCTTCAAGTTTTACACAAGAAACAAACAATAATAATAGTACTAAGAGAACTAGATTATTCTTCATCTGATTTTAATAATTCATCTGCATAATTTGGCAATAAACTTATAAAATTCGTTATAGTTTCTTCCATATTTAATTCTGATCGTCCTCCTGCTGCATTATCATGTCCTCCTCCATTGTAATGTGCTCTTGCAAATTCGTTTACAGAAAACTTTCCTTTAGAACGTAAAGACATTTTAATTATTTTCTGCTCAACGTCTTCAATAAAAATAGCAGCAAAAACAACTCCTTCTAGAGACAATGCGTAATTTACTACTCCTTCTGTATCTCCTTTTTGAAAATTAAACTCATTTAACTCCTCTTGAGATAGAGTAATAAAAGCAGTTCTATGTTTTTCTAAAACTTTAAGATTACTCAATGCCCTACCTAATAATTGTAGTCTTCCGTATGAATTTACGTCGTATATATTATTATGGATTTGAGCATTATTTGCTCCTTTATCAATCAAGTCTGCAATAATTCGATGTGTTGTACTTGTGGTTGAAGAAAATCTGAAAGAACCTGTATCTGTCATAATTCCTGCATATAAGCATGAAGCTATATCTGTATTAATCTTATCTACGTCATCTAATTTTTCTAAAAAATGATATACCATTTGACATGTAGAACAAATAGAAACATCAGAATAAATATAGTCTGTAATAGATGTGTCTGGCTGTTGATGATGGTCAATCATAATAAAAGTGCCCTTAAACTTCTCTACAGTATTCTTCATGTCATCTCCAATTCTATGAAGCGCATTAAAATCTAGTAAAAACACTATTGAAGCACTTTCAAGTGCTCTTTTTGATTGAATATTCTGTTTGTCAAATAGTGTTACTTCATCAGAAGATGGCATCCATTTTAAAAATTCTGGATAATCATTTGGCGCAACAACAGTTACGTAATGTTTATCTTTTAAATAATGGTATAATGCTAAAGAAGAACCAATTGCATCTCCATCAGGATTTCTATGAGGTATAATTACTATATTTTGAGGTGTTGCAAGCAACTTTTTAATCTCTACTATTTTTTCTGCTGTCATATTGCTGCAAATATACTACTTATAACAACATTTTTTATATAAAAAAACTACCTTTGTTATGAACATTTTCAAGTTTAAAAAATCATTCATATGAAATACTTTTTAAGTTTTGTACTTCTATTGTTTATGCTTATTGGTTGCAAAAACATAAAAAAAAATACAAGTAATATTCAAACAACTATTGAAAATGAATTTACTATTGCTTTTGGCTCTTGTAACAATCAACATAAATACAATCCTTTTTGGGAAGAAATACAACAAAACAATCCGAATGTGTGGGTTTGGGGAGGCGATATAATTTATTCAGATACTGATGATATGAAAGTTCTCGAAAAAAACTATAACATCCAAAAAAATAATCCTGAATATACTGAGTTTAGAAAAAATGTTGAAGTTATTGGAACTTGGGATGATCATGATTATGGCCTAAATGACGGCGGAATTGAATACTCTAAAAAGGCAGAATCTCAACAATTATTCTTAGATTTTATTGATGTTTCAAAAAATGATAAACGAAGAAAAAGAGAAGGAATTTATAATTCAAAAGAGTATAAAGTTGGTAAGAATAGTATAAAGTTTATTACGCTAGACACGCGTTATTTTAGAACTACTTTAACTCCTGACAAAAATTCAAATAAACGCTACAAACCTAGTTTAGATCCTAAAAATTCAATGTTGGGAGAAACACAATGGAAATGGCTAGAAAATGAATTAAACACTTCAAATGCTAACTTTAATGTAATTGTAAGTAGTATTCAATTTTTATCTGCAGAACACGGCTATGAGTCTTGGGGAAACATGCCAAATGAGGTAGGGAAATTAGAAAACTTACTCTTAAAAACAAATGCTAAAAACACAATTATCTTGTCTGGAGATAGACATATTTCTGAATTTTCAAAAAAGGAAGTTGAAGGATTACCATATCCTTTGATTGATTTTACTTCTAGTGGATTGACACATTCATATTCTAGTTTTACAGGAGAACCAAACAAATATCGTGTGAAAAATGTAGTATCTGTTCTTAATTACGGTATCTTAAAGTTCAATTTTTCTACTAATAATGTTTTGATGGAAATTAGAGGAAAAGACAATGTTATTATAGAATCTTATCTCCAAAATTATAATTAATACAATTCTTTCATATTCAAAAGAAAACTGTACATTTGCATCCGATTAAAAACAAGATAAAATGGCAACAAATAGAACATTTACAATGCTTAAACCTGATTCAGTAGAAAAAGGATATATAGGCGCAATATTAGAAAAAATTAATGCTGCAGGTTTCAGAATCGTAGCAATGAAGATGACTCATATGACAAATGCAGATGCAAAAGCATTTTACGCTGTTCATAGCGAACGTCCTTTTTATGGAGAATTGGTTGAGTATATGACTCGTGGACCAGTTGTAGCAGCAATTCTTGAAAAAGACAATGCTGTTGAAGATTTTAGAGCCTTAATTGGTGCTACAAATCCTGCTGATGCTGCAGAAGGAACTATCCGTAAATTATATGCTGCTTCTATGGGAGAAAATGCTGTTCATGGTTCTGATAGTGATGAGAATGCTCAAATAGAAGGGTTCTTTCATTTTTCTGGAAGAGAGCAGTTCTAATATTATCAAATTTTTACACTTTTTATATGCTAATTCTTTTTGAATTAGCATATTTTTTTTTATTTTTACGATATAATATATCATAGCATAAAGCATTTCCCCCTCAATTCTTTATTCTAAATTATGCCTTATAAAATAAATATTCTTGATAAAAAAGCGACTGCAACATTTAATGATACTGCCGCAAAACACGAAATCACAAACGCATTTCTAGAAATAGTTGATACAGTTGATGTTAAGGAACTTCATTTTATTGTTTTTGATTGTTCCGAAGTGGTAAATTACTTAATACCTGCAGATTATTTATGGAGAGTAAAAGTCCTAACACGATTTTCTGAATCGTGGAACCCAAACATAACCATCATATTTGTTGCAACTAATTCTGAAATTCAATTTATGGCCAAAGCGTATATGAATCTCAGTGAAAATTTGAAATGGGATTAT